>DATNGY010000399.1:0-2761 GCA_035605735.1 Solirubrobacteraceae bacterium | reverse complement strand
GCGATCCGCGCGTGGACGGGCCCGATCTTCATCGGCATGACGGCGACCGGCGCCCTCATCGCGCGCCACGTCAACGACCTTTTCCCGACGCAGACCTCGCGCTTCGACCTCGCCCAGGCCGCGCGCCGAGGAGTCATCGCGCCGCTGCGGTGCATCCGGATCCCGCCCGGTCCCGGCGTGCGCACGATCGCCAAGGTGCCGCTGCGCCGCGGCGACGTCGACGTCGAGTTCGACCAGGAGCTCCTGGCCGAGCTGCTGGATCAGCTGCCGTTCAACATGGCGATCGCCGACCTCTACAAGACGCGCTTCAACGGCGTCCCCGGGGTCGTCTACTCCGCCGGCGTGCGTCACGCCTACAACGTCGCCGAGGCCTTCCGCCAGGAGGGCATCAAGGCCGAGGCGGTCTCGGGCGAGACGCCCAAGCGCGAGCTCGCCGAGATCCTCGCCCGCTACGAACGCGGCGAGATCGACGTCCTCGTCAACGCCCAGCTGCTCGCCGAGGGCTGGAACTCGCCGCGCGCGACCGTCTGCATGCACCTCGCGCCGACGGCCTCCAAGCGCATCTACCAGCAGCGCGTCGGCCGCGTCACGCGCCGGCACCCGGGCAAGGAGGCCGGCGTCGTCGTCGACTTCGTCCATCCCGCCACGAAGCACGACGACCCGGTCGTCACGCTGCACTCGCTCCTCGACCGCGACGTCTACCGCGGCGGCGCGATCGTGGTCGGCCCGGTCCGCCGCGGGCGCGGGCGCCGCGTGCGCGTCGAGCGCCGCGTCATCCCGGTCACGGCGGAGGAGGAGCGCCGGCACGAGGTCTTCGAGCGCGAGCTCTGGCGCATCGCGGTCGAGTTCCTCGACTACGGCGAGCAGCACATGTGGGCGGCGCTCGCGGGGGCGCGCGTGGCGCCGAGCGGGTGGCGCCGCGCGAAGGCGATGCTCCACTTCGACCGCACGGGCGAGCTGCGCCGGCGCTTCCTGCTCACGGCGGTCGAGCGCAACCGAACGCCGCAGCTGCGCCTCCGCGCCCTGCAGGAGATCGCCGCCGCCAAGGACGCCGAGGCCTTCGATCTCGCGATCGACGTCATCGGGACGTGGTCGCGCGACGAGCGCCGAGAGGGCGCCAAGGTCATGTTCCAGGCGCTGGCCGAGAAGCGCATCGGGCGCCGCGACCAGGCCAACGCGTGGATCTGGCGCCTCGCCGAATACACGCGCGAGGTCCACGAGGAGTACGCCGTCCAGCGCTGGCCGGAGACCAAGCGGCTGCTCGGGCTCCTGGTCAACTCGAGCGGCGCGGCGCACGCGCGCAACGCCCGCCGGCTCGTGCACGCCTCGCGCAAGCACGACCGCCGCCTGCAGGCCGCGCTCCTGGCCGCGGCCGTCGCGCACACGCCCGAGGCCGAGGAGGTCCTGCGCGGTGCGCGCACGCGCATGGCTCGCAAGCCGAGCGCGCTGTCGCGCGAGCTGCTGCGTAACTTCCCCAAGGGTCGCGGGCGGCGCGCGCGGCGCCGTCGCAAGAAGGCCGCCGAGGAGGCCGAGGCCGCGACGGTCGCGTCGGCCAACGGCGGCCCGCCCGAGGTCGAGGCGCCCGACGACGCGGTCGAGCCGGCGCCGGACGACGCCGAGGCCGTGGCGCCGGACGACGCCGAGGCCGTCGCGTAGCGCCCGCTCGAGCGCGATTCGCGGCGTGCTCGTCGTGGCCGCGCCTGCTTCGAGCCGGGGTTCACGGCTTCTCGTAGACCGACACGTGGGCGGGGCTGCGTCCGGTGAACGGCTCGCCGCCCCAGCCGGCCCACCTGTGCTCGAGGCGCATGCCCGCCAGGCGCGCCATCAGGTCGAGTTCCGCCGGCCACGCGTACCGCATCTCGATCGGACTGGCCTGGATTCCGCCGTCCTCGAGCAGATAGTGCTGGCCGCTCAGCCGCTGGGTCACGACGTCGTAGACGTAATAGGAGATCCCGCTCGGGTCGGCGCGCCACGGCAGAACGGTCTGGCCGAGCGGAAGCCGTTGCAGCTCCGGCACCCGGGCCTCGATCACGAACCGCCCGCCGCCTCGCAGATGCGCCGCGGCGTTCTCGAAGCACGCGACCTGGCCGTCCTGCGTCGTCAGGTTGAAGATCGTGTTGAAGACGAGGTACACGAGCGAGAACTCGCCGTCGACGCGCGTGGCCGCCATGTCGCCGACGACGGCCTCGATCCGCTCCCCCCCGGGCTTGTCGCGCAAGAGGGCCAGCATGGCGTCGGAGCTGTCGATGCCGGCGACGCGCACCCCGCGCTCGGCCAGCGGCAGCGCGATCCTGCCCGTGCCGATCGCGAACTCGAGCGCCCTGCCGTCGCCGGCGAGCTGCGCGAGCCGGTCGACGGCCGGCCCGACGACAGCCGGATCGAACATGCTCGCCGAGCGCTCGTCGTAGGCGGCCGCGACGCGCTCGCCGAAGTAGCCCTCGTCGGCACCCACGCGGCGTAGTGTCCCAGGACCTGAGCGGCGCGCCGGGCTCAGGCGGTGAGGATCTCCCGGTGGAGGTCGAGCAGCTTGGGCACGTCGGCCGCGGCCACGCGGCCCATCCCGCACTCGGTGCAGATCCCCCACTCGCGCGGTCCGGCCGACGACTCGCTCAGCACGGCGTCGATGTGGCCGGCCTGCGCGGCGGTCGTGCCGTCGGCCTGGCTCTCGGGGTGGTAGGGGACCGGCGCGAAGTACAGCTCGGTGTCCGGTCCGGCGGCCAGGTCGCGCAGCGGCGCGAAGTAGTCGGCGTCGACTCTGTCC
>DATNGY010000398.1:0-4090 GCA_035605735.1 Solirubrobacteraceae bacterium | reverse complement strand
GGCGGGTTCGTCGCGACGACGGCGCGCGGGCGGCGCCGCACCACGTAGCCGAGCGTCCGGACCGCGCTGAGCAGGTAGCGCACCGGCACGAGCCGGCGGTCGACGATCTTCAGGTCGTAGTAGCAGCGCGCCTCCCCGCCGAGGGCGCGCGCCAGCTCCCCGGCGCGGTCTCCGTTGGCGCTCCAGGCGAGCACCGCGACGGACGGGCGAGCCCCGCGCCGCCACGAGGCGCGTCCGAGCCGAAGGCTCGACGTCATCGGCCGTTGGCGTCCGGGTTGGACGACCCGCGCTCACGCGCGAGCAGGCCGAACGGGTCGTCGAGCTCGACCCCCGGCTGCCCCGGCTCCGCGGGCTCCGTCGGGTGGTCCTCGGTCGCGTCCGGCGGGCGGGCGCCGGCGCGCAGCTCGAGCACGAGCTCCTCGAGGACGTGCTCGACGGCCTCGAGGCGGCGCAGGATCGACTCGTCGGGTGCAGCGGCGGCGCCCGCGGCCGGCAGCGCCCGCGGCTCGTGCCCCGGCCGGCGCGCGCGGGCCCGCTCCCGGAGTGAGCGCAGGTCGTCCATCGCGCGCGCAACGCGCCCGCCGCGCTGCGAGAGGTCCCCCATAGCGCGGGACCATAGCTCCAACGCGCCGGCGGCGGAGAGGTCACTCGGAGTGGGCCTTCTCGCAACGAGAAGACCCACTACGCATAGCCCGGCGAGCGGTAGTCGACGCCGACGTCGGCCGGCGAGAGCTCGTCGCCGCCGGGCGGCACGCCCTGCCGGACGCCGCCGTGACCCGGGAGGAAGCCCCACCAAGAGGGATCCACGTCGCTGCGCGGAAACAGCGTCGAGGCCCAGGCCTCCGTGCGCGCGTGCGCGCAGTAGACGTCCTGAAGCCGGGTCATCGCGCGTGCGTAGCGCGGGGTGCGGTAGGAGGCGAAGCACTGGCGGCCCGGCTGCGCGCTCTCGTCGAGGCGCACGTTCGTGCGGCGGATGTCGATGACCGCGCTCGGGTGCCGGACGCCGTCGACCGGCTCGTTCGCCGGGTCGAGGTTGAGTCCCTGCAGGCCGGCCGCCGTGAGCTTGTCGATGCGCATTGCGTGCGGGCCCGTCCACGTCTGGATCGCGTCGGGATGCTGCGCGCTTTCAGACGACAGGTGCAGGTCGCCGATGTAGACGTTCTCGATCTGCGCGACCGAGCCCGGCGCGGCGCTGTTGACGTGGATGCCGTCGCTCATGCCCGGGCCCTGGAGGAGCAGGCCCTCGAGGTGCGCGGTGCCCGTGAACCCGTTCAGCGCGATCGCCGGCGTCTCCCTGGAGGGGTCGAGCCGCGGGACGCGCACCTGGCCGCCGACGACGACGACGTCGTGGCAGCCGACGACCTGGATTCGGCCGGCGACGGGGGCGCGCGGCAGCTGCACGCGGCAGTCCACGTCGGGCCCGCGCTCGAGGTAGCCGCCGGTCGCCGGCACGTCCCAGGTCACCGACGGGCTGTCGATGCGCGGCGGCGCCCAGGTGAGCGCGTCGCGCTCCGACCCGCCGCACCCGGCGAGGGCCAGGACGGCGAGCAGCGCGAGCCGGCGCATTCCTCACCGGATGATGACGGGCGTGCCGATCGGCATCCGCCGGTCCAGCGCGAGGATGTCCGCGTTGCGCAGGCGGATGCAGCCGTGCGAGATGCGGCCCGGCACGAGGTCGGGGCGGTCGGTTCCGTGGATGCCCACGAAGCCTCCGGCCGGCCAGTCCGTCGCCCGCGGCGAGCGCGCGCTCGTGCCGAACGCGACCGGGCCGTACGTCGCGCCGCGATAGCGCGTCAGCCGGTTGCGCACGAGGAACGTGCCGCGCGGCGTCGGCCAGCCGGCCCGGCCGACGCCGACCGGCGCGCGCAGGACGACGCGCCCGCGGCGCAGGAGCGTCGCGCGCAGAGTGCGGAGGTCGATCACCAGGCGGGTGTCGACCGTCTGGTAGCCGCCGAGGGCGCCGCGCGGAACCCACCCAGTGGTCCCGTTCGGCAGTAAAGGGAGGGCCACGCGCAGCCACGGGCGCCCCGCGCCGTCGGTCCGCCGGTCGAGGACCTCCACGGCGTTGTCCGTGCCCTCGGGCGTCCGCGTCGACAGCGTCGCCAGCGCCGGCGCGCCGGGGTCCGGGGCGCCGCGGGCGACGACCGGGGCGCGCACGGGGGCCCAGCGCGTGAGCTCGCGGGTCGACCCCAGCCGCGTGGGACGCCCCGGCGTGAAGGCCGGCGCCCGCGGCGCCGGCAGGGCCGACAGGCCCGTGCCCGCGGCCCGATGCGGCGACGGCGAGCGCCCGGCGAGCCCGGCGACGAGGATCGCCGCGCACGCGGCCGCGAGCGCGACCGCGACGGCGGGCCACCGGCGTGTCGCGGCCCGCAGCCGCGTCATCCCGTGAAGCGCGGCGAGCGCCGCGAGGACGTCCGCGGCCGGTCGACGATGAACCCCGTCCGCGCTACTGCGCGCTGGACCGACGCGAGCGTGCGCCCGTCGTCGAACGGGCGTGGCGTCGGCGCGCGCCGGAGCAGGTGGCGCCCCCACGCGGCGTGGCGCGCCTCGACCGTCAGCAGCCCGAAGATGGCCGCGGTGACGGCGCGGTCGCGCAGCAGCGGTGAGACGCCCGTCAGGAAGGCGACCGTAAGGTCCTCCATGGCCACGACCGTGCGCGTGAAGGCAAGGTCGGTCTCGGTCGCGGCGCCGAAGTCGAACGCCGGCCGCGGCCCCGCCTTGGGTCCGAGCACGCGCTTGAGGATCCGCACGTGCGCGCGCTCGTGTGCGCCGAGGACCTCCGCCCACTCGCGCCGGGGCTCGGGCATGCGCCCGACGGTCCCGATCTCGTCGCCCTGCGTGTAGAACGCCGCCTGCAGGCGCTCGAAGCGCAGCGCGAAGTTGAGGATCCGCACGTCGGAGACGCGCCCCTCGGCCACGGACGGCGCAGCGAGCGCGGCGAGCATCGCCGCGCCGCCGACGGCGGCGCCGCGCAGGAGCTGCGCCCGGGTCGACCCGCAGAGCTCGTCGACTACTTCGGTGAGCGCCTCGTCGCGGTCGAGCGCCCCCAGCGTCAGATCGGTCATCGCAGCACCCCCTCGCGACGCAGCCCGGCGAGGACCTCCGCGCCGCGGCGCGGAGGGTCGGCGGCCCGCGGGGCCGGCGGGACGCCCACCACGTTGCGGATCCACGCCGCCTGGCGTGCCTCGACCGAGACGAGCGTGGCCGCGAACGTCATCGCCTGCTGCGTCAGGTTCGGCGCCTGCCCGACGTAGAGGGCGATCGCGGCCTCCTCGAGCTCGATCGCGACCTCGCCGAAGCGCCGCGGCGACGACGTCGCCTCGCCGAAGTCCGTGCGCGGCGCGGCCGCTGCGCGCGCCCCGAGCGCCTTGGTCAGCCGCGCCACGTGGTGGCGCTCCTGGGCGCCGACGGCCACGGCGTAGGAGTGCAGCTCGCCGCTGAGGCGGGCGCGAGCCAGCGCCTCGCGGTAGAAGCCCTCCTGGACGCGCTCGAGCAGCAGGAACGCGTTGAGGATCTCGGCGTCCACGTCCGCGGACGCCGCCTGCGACGCGTTGTCGCCGCCGCGCGCCGCGAGCGCCGCCGCGCCCGTCGCCGCAGCGCCGGCGCCCGCCGCGGCGCGCAGGAGCCCCGCCCGCGTCCAGCGTCCCCGCCGCTCGTCACTCGTTAACCAAGCCATCACTCACCCACCGATCGGCCCCGGCGATCGCCGGGTAGTCCTTGCCGTGCTGGATGCCCGCTCGCCTGCACCACCGGGCCGCGCTGCGCGCGGAGATGGTCGCGGCGCTCGTCGCCGCAGGCGCGCTGGCGGCCTGCGGCGACTCCACGCCGGCTGCGCGCTCGAGCGGCGAGAACGCCCAGACGGCGCGGACGGCCGAGCACGCGCCGCCGCCGGTGCGGCCGGCGGCCGGTGCCGTGACCCGCCGAACGGTCGTGTGGCGGCTGCGGGAACGGCGCGTCGCGGTCGGCGACCGCCACGTTGCGCTCGATCCGGCGACGCTCACGTGCGTCGGCGTCGGCCGGCCGGCCGCCGGCGGCCGTGCCCCCACGTGGCCGCGCTTTCGCTGCGTCCAGCCCACGTTCCCGCCCGGCG
>DATNGY010000397.1:0-5660 GCA_035605735.1 Solirubrobacteraceae bacterium | reverse complement strand
GCGTTCGGCGGCCCGGCCGATCTCTTCGACGTCCTTGCTCACGGGGTCGTCCTCGGCGAGCTCGCCGCGGGCGAAGCCGACGCACGTGAGGATGACCGAGAGCAGGTTGTTGAAGTCGTGCGCCACGCCGCCGGCGAGCTGGCCGACGCTCTCGAGGCGCTGGGCCTGCGCGAGGCGGTGCTCGAGCGCGGCCCGTTCCTCGGCGCCGCGCCGGCTCTCGGTGAGGTCGACGAGCTGGCAGAGGAAGTAGAGCGGGCGCTCGTCGTCGCCGTGCATCAGCGAGACGTGGGCAAGGGCGTGGATCACGCTGCCGTCCGCGTGGCGGTAGCGCTTCTCGATCGCATAGGCGCGGCGCCGCCCGGCGAGCAGGTCCTCGACCAGCGGCCGGTCGAGGTCGCGGTCATCGGGGTCGCTGAGCTCGTCCAGGCGGCTGGAGCGCAGCTCGTCCTCGTCGCGCCCGAGCATCTGCGCGAGCGCGCGGTTGACGCGCAGCCACGTCCCGTCGAGGCCCATGAGGGCCATGCCGATCGGCGCGTCGTCGAAGGCCCGGCGGAAGAGCCGCTCGGCCGCGCGCAGGGCGTCCTCGACGCGCCGGCGCTCGGTGACGTCCTGCGACGTGCCGCGGACGAGGCGCGCGCGCCCGTCCTCGCCGGCGAGGACCTCGCCGCGCGCGTGGATCATCCGCAGCTCGCCGTCGGGTCGCACGATCCGGTAGTCGGCGCTCCACGGCCGCACCTCCGCGATCGCGGCCTCGACCACGCGCGCGACCCGCGCGCGGTCGTCGGGGTGGACGAGCTCGAGGTACGCCTCGGGGCGCTCGCCGGCCTCCGGCGGCATGCCGCCGAGCATCCGCTCTAGCTGCGCCGACCAGGTCGCCCCGCCGCCGGCGAGATCCCACTCCCAGGAGCCCAGCTCGGCGAGCTGCTGGGCCTCGGCCAGCTTCGCCTCGTTGCGCGCGAGCGCCTCGAGCGCCTCGTGGCGCTCGGTCATGTCGAGGACCTGGCAGACGTAGAACTCCGGCCGGCCGCCGGAATCGGCCACGAGCGTGCCGCTCACGAGCGCGACGATCTCTCGCCCGCCCGCTCCGCGCAGGCGCAGCTCCTCCTGGAACGACGCGTGCGCGCCGGTCTGGAGCTCGGCCGGGCACCAGTGCCCGGCGTCGCCGACGACGAACGTCGCGAGGTCGGCGCCGCGCAGATCCTCGACGGGGACCTCGAGCAGGGTGCAGAGCGTCTGGTTGGCGCGCACGAAGCGCCCGTCCGGGTTGACGAGCGCCATCCCGAGCGCGGCGTGATCGAAGGACATCATGAGCCGGTCGAGGTCCATGACGTGGCGGCCGGTGACGTCGCGCGCGAGCAGCAGGAGCAGGTCCTGCTCGCGGTCGAGGCTCGCCGTGAGCTCGAGCCAGCGGTGGGAGCCGTCGGGGCGCACGAGGCGGAAGCGGAACGGCTCGCGGATCGCGTCGGCCGAGTCGATGGTGTGCAGGCGGCGCTCGACGGCGTCGCGATCGCCGGGCTCGACGAGGTCCCACCACGAGCGCGCGAGCAGCTCCTCCTCGCTGAGGCCGACGATTCGACACACCGCGTCGTTGACCCGCAGGATCCGCCCGTCGAGCCGCCCGAGCGCCACCCCCTCGTTGACGAGGTCCAACAGCCGCAGCTCGGCGTCGGTGGCCCGCGAGGCGGACATGTCGCGTGTCAGCGTAACGGCGCCGACGAGCGGCGCGTCCGGACCGACGAGCGGCCCGGCTTCTGCCGGGCGCCGATGCGGCGGCTAGGGTTCCTAGGTAAGAGGCCCACGATCGCCGCGTCCTCCAAGCATCATGGTGCCGACGCCCCCGCTCTCCGTGCACTTCGTCAACAACGCGCTCGCCACCGCGGCCGGGCTCGTCGACGAGGACTCCGACGCCGCCCGCGACGTCCTCGCGCAGCTCGGCGCGTTCCTCACGTATCGCCTACGGGGCGCGCGCACGGTCTCGGTTGCCGACGAGATCGATCACGTCGGCGTCTACCTGGCCCTCGAGCAGGCGCGCTTCCCGGGTCGCGTCGAGGCCGAGCTGCCCGCGCCCGCGACCGTTCCCGCCGGGACCACGACGCCGGGCGCGGTCCAGGCTCCGGTGAGCGAGGCGGTCGCGCGCTCGCTCCAGCGCGGCCGGGGTCCGGTGCGGGTCGCCGTTCGGGTGGCCGCGGCGGGCGACGCCGTCGAGGCGCGGCTGGCCGCGCCCGGCGCCCGCGCCGAGCGCGTCCGCATCGCGCTGGCCGCTCCGGCGCCGGAGGCCGCGTGATGGACGGAGGGCTCGCGATCCTCGCGGTCGACGACGAGCCGCGCGCGCTCGCCGACGTCAAGCGCCTGCTCGAGACCTCGGCCTCCGTGGACCGCGTCGCGACTGCGACGAGCGCCAAGGAGGCGCTCGTGTTCCTCTCGGGCGGACGCTACGACGCGCTCTTTCTCGACGTGGCCATGCCCGAGATCGAAGGCATGGCGCTCGCCCGGCTGCTGCGGCGCTTCTCCGACCCGCCCGCCGTCGTCTTCCTCACCGGCCACCCGGACGCCGCGGTCGAGGCGTTCGAGGTCCAGGCGCTCGACTTCCTCATCAAGCCCGTGACGCGCGAGCGCCTGGAGTCCGCGCTGAACCGCGTCGAGCGCCACACCCACGGGGAGGGCACCCCGCCGCCGCGCGCGAACGCCGGCGCCGAGCCGCGACCGGGCGCCGCGACGGCGGGCCCGGAGGTCGTCGCCGTCGACAACCCCAAGGGCGGGGGCAAGCGGCTCGTGCGCCTCGACACCGTCGCGTTCGCCCAGGCGAACGGCGACTACGCGCGCATCGTCTGCGACGACGGGCGCTACCTCCTGCGCATGCCGCTCACGCAGCTCGAGCGCGAGTGGGCCGGAGCGGGCTTCGTCCGCGTCCACCGCGCGTACCTCGTCAACCTCGGCCACGCGGTCGAGCTGCGCGCCCAGCTCAACGGCACCGCCGTGCTCGTCATGCGCACCGGCACGGAGATCCCCGTCGCCCGCCGGCACGTCGCCTCCCTGCGCCGGCGCCTGCACGCGTGACTACTCGCGCGCGAGGCGGTACGCGACGAAGACGAGCAGCGCGGCGAAGGCGAGCTCGACCGCCCGCTCGGGCACGACGTTGACGAGTCCGACGCCGGCGACGGCCGTGGGTCCGGCGAGGAGGCCGAGCACGAGCCCGTCGCGCACGCGCACGTTGCCGTAGGCGTGCTGGCGCCAGGCCCCGACGAGGGCCACCGGCACGATCGCCAGCAGCGAGGTCGCCTCGGCGTCGACCTGGTCGAGGCCGAGGAAGAGGACGAGGCCCGGCACGAAGAGCGCGCCGCCGCCGATGCCGAGGAGCCCCGCGGCGACGCCCGCGAGCACGCCGATGAGGACGGCGCCGATCACCGCAGGACGAGGTCGACCGCGGTGAGGACGAGGACGACCGCGAACGTCAGGCGCACGGCGCGCACGGAGATCCGCTGCTGCAGCCAAGTGCCGGCCACGACGCCGCCGACGGCCGGCACGCCGACGAGCATCCCGTCGACGAAGTGCAGGTTGCCGAAGGCGCCGTGGGCGGCGGCCGCGACGACCGCAATGACGGCGATCGCGGCCAGCGAGGTCCCCGTCGCCTCGCGCGTCCCGTAGCCGAGCCAGAGGACCAGGAGGGGCACGATGACGGTTCCACCGCCGACCCCGAAGAGCCCGCTGAAGAGGCCCGCCGCCGCGCCGATGGCCACCAGCGCCAGGGTCCGGTGGCCGCGCATGCGCGCCATACTAGGGCCGTGTCCGCCGCCGCGACCTTGGCCGAGGCCGTCGAGCCCCTACGCGCCGATCCGGCCCGCGCCGCGGTCCTGCTGGACGTCGACGGCGTGCTCGCGCCGATCGTCCGCCACGCCGACGACGCGCACGTTCCCGAGCCCACGCGCGTGCCGCTCATCGCCGTCGCCAAGCGCTACGGCCTCGTCGCCTGCGTGAGCGGCCGCCGCGCCGCGGTGGCCCGGCGGATCGTCTCGCTGGGCTCGATCACGTACGTCGGCAACCACGGGTCGGAGATCCTGCGCGGCGGCGCGACCGCCGTCGAGGTCGACCCCGAGGTCGCCGCATGGTCGGAGCGGATGGCCGCGTTCGCGGCCGCCCAGGACGCGGATGCGTTCCAGCGCCTGCGCATCCGTTCGGAGGACAAGGACGTGATCCGCGCCTACCACTGGCGGGGCGCCCCCGACGAGCGCGCCGCGGAGGCGGCCGTGCGCAGGCTCGCCGAGCGCGCCGAGGCCGAGGGCTTCGTCACGCACTGGGGTCGCAAGGTCCTCGAGGTCCGACCGCCGGTGGAGCTCAACAAGGGGCGCGGAGTCGAGCGCCTGCTGCGCGATGCGAACCTTGCCGCCGCGCTCTACGCGGGCGACGACACGACCGACCTCGACGCGTTCGACGGGCTCCGGCGGCTCGCTTCGGAGGGCGTGCTCGAGACCGCGCTCTGTGTCGGCGTGCGCTCGGACGAGACCCCGCGGCGGCTCGAGGAGTCCGCCGACCTGCTCGTGGACGGGCCCGTCGGGGTGCGCGGGCTGCTGGCGGCGCTGGCGGCGTAGGGCCCACAGGTTGCGGTTCGTCGACTTCCTGCGCGCCACGGTGATGCTCAGCGCCGGCGCCGCGACGACGCTCGGGGTGATCACGGTCGTCGCCGCGAGCGGCGACGCCGACCCGCTCCTCGTCGTCGTCGCGGCGGCCTGGTGGTTCGTGGCGGCCATCGTCGGCGCGTTCCTCGGGCGCCGGGCGGCGGTCAACCCTCCGATCGGGCGGCTGCTGGCCGACGCCAAGACCGCGACGATGCTCCCCGAGCACCGCCCCGGGGCGGTCCTCGTCAACCGCCTCTGGCCGCTGTTGCTCTGCACGATCGCCGCTGGCGCGATCGCGTTCCTCGTCCCGCAGGTGCCGGCCATCGCCACGGGCTTCGCGGTCATCTGGTCGCTCGCCTGGCGGCGTCAGGACGCGGCGGTGTTGGCGATCGAGGAGCGCGACGGCGCGACGTTCTACGTCGAGCGCACGTCGCCGCTGCGACGCATCGAGCTCGTGCGCACGCCCGGCTTCCGGCGCGAGGTGCCGTCGATGGACGGGACGGGGACGACCCCGTCCTCCTAGAAGAGGGAGACGATCCCGACGAGCGCCGGCGCGAGGACGAGCGCCGGGAGGAAGTTGCCCACGCGGACGTCCTTGACGTCCAACAGCTTGAGCGAGATCCCGATGATGAGGACGCCGCCGGCGCTCGTGAGCGCCGCCAGCGCCTCGCTGCCCTCGGCCAGGATGTGCTCGAAGAGCCCCGCGGCGAGCGTGATGCCGCCCTGGATGACGAGAATGCTCACGGCCGCGAAGGCCACGCCGGGGCCGAGCGTCGCCGCGAGCGCGATCGACGCGAAGCCGTCGAGCAGCGCCTTCGTGGCCAGGGCCTGGTAGTCGCCGGTAAGCCCGTCCTCGATCGAGCCGACGACCGTGAGCGGCCCGACGCAGAAGAGCAGGCTCGCGGTGAAGAACGCCTCGGAGACCCTCGAGTGCGCGCCGTTGCGCGCGGTCCAGCGCTGGAGGCGGTCGCCGAGTGCGGCGACGCGGTCCTCTATGCGCAGCGCCTCGCCGACAATGCCGCCGAGGAGCACGCCGCCGAGGACGTA
>DATNGY010000396.1:0-5500 GCA_035605735.1 Solirubrobacteraceae bacterium | reverse complement strand
GATCCGGCCCTCGCCGGGCGCGACCCACTGGGCGGAGGCGACCGCGGCGATCACCGCGGCGCCGAAGATGGCGGGCACGACCGTGATCGCGAACGAGCCGCCGCCGCTGAGCAGGCCCTCGTGGAGGGCGACCCCGAAGACGACGAGCGAGGCCATGTAGACGCCGTAGAGGAGCACGAGGAAGGCGACCATCCGGCAGGCCACGAGCCGCGCCTCCATGCCCGAGCGCCGTACCGCCCACGCGGTCAGCGCGATGCCGCCGGCGCCCGCCGCCGCGAAGAGCCGGGTCGCCGCGAGGCCAGCCATCGTGATCTGGTAGCTCGCCCGCCAGTCGATCCGCGAGCGCCCGCGGATGAAGACCGTGCGGAAGAGCCAGACGTAGCCCAGGAACGAGACGCACTCGAAGCCGAGCGCGAGCGCGAGCCACCACGGATCGCCGTCCTTGATGCGCTTCCAGTCGCCCGAGAGCCCGGTGAGCTTCGGAAGCACGAAGTACAGAAAGCAGAGAGCGGCGAGGACGAAGAGCCCGAAGGCCAGCGCGCGCCGGCGCGTGATGACCACGCGCGGCATCTCCTCGTAGTCGTCCTGCGCCTCCTCCGGGGAGCGATTCGCGAGGTCGACGGGAGCGCGGCTCATGCTTGCGCTCGCCGCTCCAGCGCCTGGACCGCGCCGCTCGCCCGCGCCGCGGCGGGCGCCACGCGCGGCGCCGCGCGGCGAACGGCTTCGGTGAGGGCGAATCCCGCGACGAGGTCGATGACGTAGTGCTCCCCGAGGTAGACGAGCGCTACGCCGAGCGTGGCCGCGTACGCCCAGCCCAGCGCGCCGGGGCCGCGTCCGGCGCGCGCCAGCTGGCGGGCGGCGGCGACGGAGGTGGCGAAGTGCAGCGACGGCATGGCGGCGAGCGGGTTCCCGGCCAATACATCGTAGAGACGGGTCCAGGCGCCGCCCCAGAACGCCTCCCCGTGCTCGAGCATCATCCGCCGCACCACGGCCCCGTCCCCGAGCGCGCCGATCTGCGCCGCGTACCACGGCGGCGCCGTCGGCACGATCCAGTAGAAGACGACGCCGAGGTCGAACGTCGCGTAGACGATCGCCGCGGCCGACGGGAACAGCTCGCGCCGGCGGACGAGCAGCCACGCCACCGCGCCGTGCGGCACGAGGAACCAGAGCCAGTGGCACCAGACGAGCACCTGCTCGGCGGCGCGCAGCGGGCGCCCGGGACGACCGAGGGCGCGCTGCAGCCGCAGGCCCGGCAGCTCGCCGAGGCCGATCACGCGGTCCGCGAGCACCGGGTAGCGCATGCGCACGCGCGCGCGGAGGCGCTGCGGATCGTCGTTGGGTAGCTCGTAGGCCGCTACGTACGCCCACATCTGCAGCGCGCTGACCGCGACGTCGCGCCCGCGCGAGCGCGGTAGCGCGACGCACAAGGCCACGGGCGCCGAGGCCGCCGCGCCGAGGACAACCGGGGGCTTGAGGCGCAGCCGGCGGCGGACCGCCGGCGCGGCGAGGCCGAGCCCGACGATGGACCACGCGGCCGCGCGCATGACGCTCGGCCTGCGCACGGCGCGGCGAGTATAGGTTCAGCCCAGGACCTGTCCTCAGACGCCCGCGCGGGCGGAGGCCGCCTCCTCGACGAGCGCCGCGAGCAGGCGGCTGCGCTCGTCGGCCTCCGGATGCCACTGGACCCCGAGCGCGAAGCGCCGCTCGGGCAGCTCGAGCGCCTCGGGCAGGTCGTCGAGGACCGACCAGCCGGTGATCACGAGCCCCTCGCCGAGCGCGTCGACGCCCTGGTGGTGGTGCGACTTCGTGGCGTGCAGCGTCTCGCCCGCCGCGCGCGCGACGAGCGAGCCGTCGGCGAGGCGGACGTCGTGGTCGGCGCCGTCGAACGAGCCGGGCGTGCGCCGGTGCTCGTGGTGGCCGTTGCTCTCGGGGAGGTGCTGGAGCAGCGTCCCGCCGAGGGCGACGTTCATGAGCTGCATCCCGCGGCAGATGCCGAGCGTCGGCAGGTCGCGCTCGAGCGCGCGGCGGACGAGTGCGATCTCGGCGTCGTCGCGCTCGGGCATGGTGCGCGACGTCGTCGGGTGCGGCTCGGCGCCGTAGGCGGCCGGGTCGATGTCCGCGCCGCCCGCGAGCACGAGCCCGTCGAGGAGGTCGAGGACCGCGTCGGGGTCGTCCGCGAGCTCGCCGTCGGGCGGGATCATGATCGGCAGGCCGCCGGCTTCGCGGACGGCGTCGACGTAGGAGCGCGCGAGCAGGAACGCCTCCTGATCCCAGACGCTCCAGCGGGCGCGCTCGATCGCGGTGCACAGGCCGATGACGGGACGATCCATCGCGGTTCAGGGTACCCGGGCCCCTACCCCTTCCACACGGGGGCGATGATCGCCGCGCGCTCGACGCCGTGGCGCGCGAGGATCTGGGCGCCGACGCCCTCGCCCTCCCGCAGGACGCCGAGGACGAGATGGACGTCGTCGAGGCGATCGTCGCCGAGGGCCCGCGCCTCGCGCACCGCGAGCTCGAGCGCCTTCTTCGCGCGCCGCGTGAAGCACATGTGCCCGCACGGGCGGCCCGAGAGCGCCCCGGGACCGAACGTCGCCTCGACGCGGGCGCGGACCTCGTCGAGGTCGATGCCCAGGGTCGCGAGCGCGGCGTGATCCAAGCCGCCCGCCCCGCCGCGGCCGATGATGGCGAGGACGTCGTCGCGCGCGCGCGCGAGATCGAGGCCGTTCGGCGCGAGCAGGCGCGCGGCGTCCGAGCCGGGGTCGGCGAGCGCGCCGAGGAGCAGGTGCTCGGTGCCGATCCAGTCGTGGCCGAGCCGCCGCGCCTCGCCCTGCGCGCGCTCGACGGCGGCGCGGGCCCCGGCTGCGAAGCGCTCGAACATCAGCGCCCGCCCCTGCGGCGCAACAGGACGCGGCCGTGCTTGCGGTGGACGGCCTGCTTGGAGACGCCGAGGGCACCGCCGATGCGGTCCCACGGCCAGCCCTGGCCGCGCGCGTTGGCGACGTGGAGCGCCTCGAGGCGCTCGAGGAGCTCGCGCAGCGCCGCGACGGCGGCGAGGCCGACCGCTGGGTCGGCGCTGTCCACCGACTCGGCGAGGCGCTGCGCGTCGGAGGTCGTAGTCATGGCCGTCAACATACGTTGACGCGATCGTTCTGTCAACCCATGTTGACGGGGCGCTCATGGATAGCGTCCGGCCCATGGCCCCCTTCGAGACCGTCAACGTCCACCGCGACGGCGCCGCTGCGACCGTCGAGCTCAACCGCCCGCACGCGCTGAACGCCTGGAACCGCCAACTCGGCCTCGACCTCCTCGCCGCGCTGCGGGAAGTCGCCACCGACGACGCCGTGCGCGCGGTCATGCTCACCGGAGCGGGGCGCGGCTTCTCCTCCGGCGCGGACCTCCGCGACGTCACCGAGGAGGACCGCACTCCCGAGGGCGTGCCCGACCTCGAGCGCGCCCTGAGCGAGCGCTACCACCCGATCATCGCGCTCGTGCGCACGATGCCCAAGCCCGTGCTCGCCGCGGTCAACGGCCCCGCCGTCGGCATCGGGCTCTCGCTCGCGCTCGCCGCCGACCTCGTCGTGGCGCGCGAGTCGGCGTACTTCCTGCTCGCCTTCGTGAACATCGGGCTCGCGCCCGACGGCGGGTCGTCGCTGTTCGTGCCCAGCCGCGTCGGCTTCGCCCGGGCATCCGAGATGGCGCTGCTCGGCGAGCGGGTCCCCGCGCCCCGTGCGCTCGAATGGGGGCTCGTGAACCGCGTCGTCGCCGACGACGCCTTCGAGGCCGAGGCGCGGGCGCTCCTGCGCCGCCTCGCCGCCGGGCCGACACGGTCCTACGCCGGGACCAAGCGCCAGCTCAACCGCACGCTCTACGCCCGCATGGAGGACCAGCTCGCGTTCGAGGCGACGATCCAGCAGGAGCTGGCGGCGACCGGCGACTTCGCGGCGGGCGTGGCCGCGTTCGTGGCAAAGCGCCAGGCTGCGTTCGAGGGTCGGTAGCGGGCGCCAGCTGGACCGTCGTCTCCCGCCCGTGTGCATAGAATCGCCGGGTCGTGGGCCGCCTCGCCTGCACCCGACTGCGCCTGCCGGCCTTCGCGGCGCTGGCGCTCGCGCTCACGCTCGTCCTCGCCCCGGCGGCCCTCGGCGATGCATGGACGCCCGAGTCGGGCGGCTCGCGGAACGCCGACGACATCGACACCCTCTACAAGCTGATCCTCGCCGTCGCGGTCGTGATCTTCGTGCTCGTCGAGGGCGTGCTCCTCTACTCGCTCGTCCGCTACCGCGCGCGCAAGGGCACCGTCGCGGCCCAGATCCGCGGGAACACGCGCCTGGAGATCGGCTGGACGGTCGGCGCCGCGCTGATCCTCGTGGTGCTCGCGACGTTCACGTTCGTCCTGCTGCCCGCGATCCGCAACCCGCCGAACTCGGGCCCCAACGGACTCCAGCTCGCGGACGGCACGCTCGTCGCGTCCGGCCCGTCCGAGCGCCTGCCCCCGAACGGCAAGTCGCTGAACATCTGCGTCAACGGCCAGCAGTACATCTGGCGCTACACGTACGCGCAGAACTGTCACGCCGCGCCGCTCGGTGCCCCGTTCAGCTACGAAGAGCTGGTCGTCCCGACCGACACGACGGTCACGCTCACGATCAACGCGCAGGACGTCGCGCACTCGTGGTGGATCCCGCAGCTCGGCGGCAAGTTCGACGCGATCCCCGGCTACACGAACTACACGTGGTTCAAGATCCCCGGCCGCCTCGCGGGGACGACGTTCCGCGGCCAGTGCGCCGAGCTCTGCGGGCGCAACCACGCGAACATGATCGCGGCCGTCAAGGCGGTCACGCCGGCCGAGTTCGACAAGTGGCTCAGCGACGAGAAGGCCCAGATCAAGTCCTCCGACGACGCCGCGGCCGTGCAGCGCAAGCAGGTCGAAGCCGGCCAGAACCCCTGAAGGACCCACTGAGACCCCATGGCAGCAGCTGACACGACGACAGTCCGGAGGGCGCTCCGCCCCGCCCCGCAGATCACGGCGCACGGCGTCGAGCGGGAGCCGAGGGGCTGGACCTCCTGGGTGACCACGACCGATCACAAGAAGATCGGGATCATGTACCTGGCCACGGTCATGGTCTTCTTCGTGCTGGGCGGCGTCGAGGCGCTGCTCATGCGGACGCAGCTGGCGATCCCGGACAACACGCTGCTGACGCCGGAGCGGTACAACGAGATCCTCACCATGCACGGCACGACCATGGTCTTCCTGGTCGTCGTGCCGGTGTGGGCGGGCTTCGCGAACTACCTGCTGCCGCTGATGATCGGCGCGCGCGACGTCGCCTTCCCGCGCCTGAACGCGTGGTCGTACTGGATGTACCTGTTCGGCGGCCTGGCGCTGTACGCGTCGGTGCTCTTCTCGCCACCGGAGGCCGGCTGGTTCTCCTACGTGCCGCTCAGCCTCAAGCAGTACTCGGCCACCAACGGCCAGGAAGCCTGGATCTACATGGTCCACCTCACCGGC
>DATNGY010000395.1:0-3752 GCA_035605735.1 Solirubrobacteraceae bacterium | reverse complement strand
CCCACGTCACGATGTCCCCTGCCCGCGCCCAGGCCAAGAAGGTCCGCGCCCGCCGCTCCGCCGCGCCGTGGCGGCCGCGGCTGCCCGTCCTCGAGCAGCGCGACCTCGACCTCCTCGGCCTTGCCCTCGTGGCGCTGGGGGTGTTCCTCGCCTTCCCGCTGTGGCGCGGCGGCGCGGCGGGCGCGGCCGGCGACCGCGTCGTGGACGGCCTCGAGCTCGCCTTCGGTCGCGTGGCCTACGCGGTGCCGGCGGCGCTGGTGGCTGCCGGGGCCCTCGTCGTCCTGCGCCCCGTGCTGCCGGCGGTGCGGCCGTTCCGCGCAGGCGCGCTCTGCCTGCTCGCGGCGACGACGCTCGCGTTCGCGGCCGGCACGCTCGGGCTCGGGCCCGACACCCCTGCCGCGTCGTGGGCGACCGAGGCGCTGCGCGCGCGTGGGGGAGGCCTCGGGCAGGGGTTGTACGAAGCCAGCGGCCGGCTGTTCTCGGACCTCGGCGCCCACATCCTCGCGCTCTTCCTCTTCCTGGCCGGCGCGCTCCTGCTCACCGGGGCCACGGTCGCGGGCGTTCTGCGCGCGACCGCCCACGAGCTCGCCGAGACGACGCGGGCGTTCCGTGCAGCGCCGCGCGAACCGGGCCCCGGGGCGCCGCGGGTCGTCCCGCCGGAGCCCGAGGACGACGAGCCGGTCGTGCGTCCCGGCGAGCACGCCGTCGCCTTCGACGGGGCCGTGCGCTACCCGGACCTCTTCGGCCCGGGCGCCGACCGGCCTGCGGCGGTCGACGCCGCGGACGAGCCCGAGCCCGCTTCGGAACCCGCTCGCGAGCCCGAGCCGGCCGAGCCCGCGGCGCCCGCCGACGACGATCCGGGCCCCGATGCGCCGCCCAGCCTCGAGCTCGAAGCCGACGTCGAGTACGCGCTCCCGGACCCGCGGATCCTCAAGCGCTCCTCGCCCGAGCAGGCCAAGCCGGACACCGCGGGCCAGGAGCGCACGGCCGCGCGGCTCATCGAGGCGCTCGGGCACCTCGGGGTCGACGCGCAGGTCATCGGCGCCGTGGCCGGTCCGCACATCACGCGCTACGAGCTCTCGCTCGCACCCGGCGTGAAGATGGCGAAGGTCGCGAACCTGAAGAACGACCTCGCCTACGCGCTCGCGGCGACGGAGATTCGCATCCTCGCGCCGATCCCGGGCAAGCGCGCGGTCGGCGTCGAGGTTCCCAACCGCCACCGGCGCATCGTCACGCTCGGCGACGTCTTCGGCGACCTGCCCGGCGACGCCTCGCCGCTCACGGTCTTCCTCGGCAAGGACGTCTCGGGCCGCGCGATCCACGCCGACCTCGCGCGGATGCCGCACCTGCTCGTCGCGGGCACGACCGGGGCCGGCAAGTCGGGCGCGGTCAACGCGATGCTGAGCTCGATCCTCCTGCGCGCCACGCCGGACGAGGTCCGCGTTGTCCTCGTCGACCCCAAGCAGGTCGAGCTCAACCACTACGAGGCGATCCCGCACCTGCTCACCCCGGTCATCACGAGCCCGCGGATGGCCGCGAACGCGCTGCAGAACCTCGTGCGCGAGATGGAGTGGCGCTACGGCGTCATGTCGGTGAAGCGGACCCGTTCGCTCGTCGAGCTCAACAAGCAGCGCGTGCGCGACGGCGAGCGTCCGCTGCCCTACGTCCTCTGCGTCATCGACGAGCTGGCCGACCTCATGATGGTCGCCCCCGCCGACGTCGAGGACTCGATCATCCGCCTGGCGCAGAAGGCGCGCGCGGTCGGGATCCACCTCGTTCTCGCAACGCAGTCCCCTCGCGTGGACGTGATCACCGGGATGATCAAGGCCAACGTCCCCTCGCGGATCGCGTTCGCGGTCAGCTCACAGACCGACTCGAGGGTCATCCTCGACCAGAACGGCGCCGAGTCGCTGCTCGGCCAGGGCGACATGCTCTTCTCGCCCGTGGGCTCGAGCCGCCTGCAGCGCATCCAGGGCGCGTACATCGACGAGCCGCAGATCGGGGCGCTCACGAGCTTCTGGGCGCGCCAGGGCGAGCCCGACCTGCGGGAGGACCTGCTCGAGGAGGTCGAGGCCGCGCCGATCGAGAAGGCCGACGAAGAGGGCTTCGACCCCGACGAGGACCCGCTCCTCGGCGATGCCATCCAGCTCGTCGTCGAGATGGGTACGGCCTCGACGTCGATGCTCCAGCGCCGGCTGCGCCTCGGCTACACGCGGGCGGGGCGGCTCATCGACATGCTCGAGCGCCGCGGGGTCATCTCGGGCTACGAGGGCTCCAAGCCGCGGCAGGTCCTCGTCACCGAGGCCGACCTGCCGCGCGTCCTCGCCGCACTCGAGGCGCGCGAGGACGCGGCTCGGGAGCGCGCGCCGGATCCGAGCCGCCGGGCGGTGTTCGGCGGGGGCCGCGAGCGGGGGTTCGACGGGGGCCACGAGCGGGCGCTCGGCGCGGGCGGCGAACGGGGGTTCGACGGGGGGCGCGAGCGGGCGCTCGGCCCGGGCGGCGAGGCGGCGCTCGGCGGGGGGCGCGAGCGGGGGCTTGACGGGGGCCGCGAGGCGGCGCTCGACGGCGGCCTCGAGCCGTCGCTGGACAGGCCCCGCGACGGCCCGCTGGATGCGCCCGCCGAGGATCCCCCGCAGTAGCCTCCGACGCTCTGATGGCGGACATCGGAGCCACCCTGCGCGAGGCGCGGACGCGCCAGCGGATCGAGATCTCCGAGCTCGAGTCGCAGACGAAGATCCGCGCGAAGTACCTGCGTGCGCTCGAGAACGAGGAGTGGGACCAGCTGCCGGGACCCGCTTACGTCAAGAGCTTCCTGCGTACATACGCCGACGCGCTCGGCCTCGACGGCAAGCTCCTGATCGCCGAGTACAAGCTGCGCCACGAGCGCCTCTCCGACGTCGAACTGCAGCCGATCGTGCCGGTCGGAAGCGACCGCCGACGCGCCCCGCGTCCGGGCATCCCGCGCGGGCTCATCATCGCCGTGGCGGTAGCTGGGCTGATCGTCGCCCTGTACTTCCTCGGGCGCCGGTCCGATGAGTCGAAGACCGCCGAGACGACGACGGCGCCCACTGCCGCCCAGCGGGCCAAGGCGCGCAAGGCGGCTGCCCGGCGCGCGCGGCAGGAGCGCGCCGCGGCGGCGAAGGCGCGGCGCAGGAAGGTGCGTTTCGCGATCGTCGCGACAGGCCAGGTCTACGTCTGCCTCGTCGGCGGCGGAAAGACGCTCGTCAACGGGGCGATCCTGACGAACGGGGCGCGCCAGGGGCCATGGCGCGCGAAGCGCTTCCGTCTGACACTCGGCAACGGCGAGGCGCGCCTCATCGTCAACCGGAAGGCGCGCTCCATCCCGGCGGTCACGAACGGGGTCGGCTATGAGATCACGCCGCCCGCAACCGTCCGCAGCCTGCCGCGCGCCAGCTGGCCGAGCTGCCGGGCATGAGCGCGCGGGCGGGCATCGTCGTCACCGGGACCGAGGTCCTCACCGGCCGCGTGGTCGACCGCAACGGACCCTGGCTCTCGGACCGCCTGCGCGAGCTCGGCGTCGACCTCGCGTTCACGGTCGTGGTGGCCGACCGACCCGACGACGTGCGGGCCGCGCTGGGATTCCTCGCCGGCCGCGGGGCGGACCTCGTCATCACGAGCGGGGGGCTCGGCCCGACGGCCGACGACCTCACCGCCGAGGTCGTCGGGCGCTTCGCGGGCAGGAAGCTCGTCCTCGACGAGGAGATGGAGGAGAAGATCGCCCAGATCATCGC
>DATNGY010000394.1:0-3159 GCA_035605735.1 Solirubrobacteraceae bacterium | reverse complement strand
CGCTGGCCGAATCAAGCGAGGACGACCGCGACCAGCTCCTTCACGATCTCCTGGTCCAGGTCTACCCGACCAAGAGCACCCAGGACAGTTAGGGCGCGACGGTCCGCCTGAGGACCGCGGCGAGGTCGTCGGTAGTCATCTCCGGCACGGTGTTGCCCCCAGGGTGATCGAACTCTATGGCAGAGATTACGACCACGGGCGGCCGATGTTGACCGGACATCCGGCTAGTCCGCAGCCGAAAAGTGGGGAGGCTCCGGCGTCAGACCGCGAACGCCGTGAGCGTGCTCAGCGGTCGCGCAGGAACGGCGGGATGTCGATGTCGTCGTCGGAGATCTCCAGCGACGAGCGCTCGCGCTCGCCCACGCGCGGGCTGCGATCGCGCCGGCTGGCGCGGTCGCGGGTCTCCTCGCGCGCGGTGCGCGGGCGCGCGCGACCGTGGTCGAACCCGGTGGCGATCACCGTGACCCGGATCTCGTCGCCCATCTCCTCGTCGATGACCGACCCGAAGATGATGTTGGCGTTCGCGTCGGCCGCCTCCTGGACGACCTCGGCGGCCTCGTTGATCTCGAACAGCCCGATCTCGCGGCCGCCGGTGACGTTGAGCAGGATGCCGGTCGCGCCCTCCACGGACTCCTCGAGCAGCGGGCTCGCGATCGCCTGCTTGGCGGCCTCGACCGCGCGGTTCTCCCCGCCGGACTGGCCGATGCCCATGAGCGCCGACCCCGCGTCGCTCATGATCGTGCGCACGTCGGCGAAGTCGAGATTGATCAGGCCGGGGATCGTGATGAGGTCGGTGATGCCCTGGACGCCCTGGCGCAGGACGTTGTCGGCCTCGCGGAAGGCCTCGAGGATCGTCGTCCGCCGCTCGACGATGTTCAGGAGCTTCTCGTTCGGGATGACGATGAGCGTGTCGACGACCTCGCGCAGGCGCTGGATGCCGTCCTCGGCCTGGCGCATCCGCTGTGTGCCCTCGAAGTCGAACGGCTTCGTGACGACGCCGACGGTGAGCGCGCCGATCTCGTTCTTGGCGATCTCGGCGAGGACCGGCGCCGCCCCGGTACCGGTGCCGCCGCCCTCGCCGGCGGTGACG
This sequence comes from Solirubrobacteraceae bacterium, assembly GCA_035605735.1. GTDB lineage: Bacteria > Actinomycetota > Thermoleophilia > Solirubrobacterales > Solirubrobacteraceae > JAOPZW01. The sequence continues at coordinate 2,069 of DATNGY010000394.1, read as the reverse complement.
AAGATCATGTCGGCGCCCTTGAGCGCTTCCTTGATGTCGTCGCGCGACTCCGCGGCGGCGGCGAAGCCGGTCTCCGGGTTCGCCCCGGCGCCGAGCCCCTTCGTGAGGTCGTGGCCGATGTTGAGCTTGATGTCGGCGTCGCACATCTGCAGCGCCTGTGCGTCGGTATTGGCCGCGATGAACTCGACGCCGCGCAGGCCGGCATCGACCATGCGGTTGACCGCGTTGGTGCCACCGCCGCCGATGCCGACGACCTTGATGACCGCGAGATAGCTGCCGCTGCTCTCCATCGTCTTCCGACCGACCTTCAAGTTAGCGTTGAGCGTTTTGCGCTCCGGACGCCCTGCTCCCGAAGTGCACGGTAAGCACGGGAATCGAAGACTGTCAACGTGAGTTTAGGGCAGCAAGCGTCCTTGCAGGAGCACAACCCTCAAGCAGCGGATGAGCAATTCGGCCGATATGAGCCTAGAGCGTGGGTTGAGGTTGAGACTTAGGGCACGGTAGTTCCAGTGGTCGATGCGGCCACCGCGAGGCCGCCTGCGGCGGGCCGCTCGGGCAGGCGGACGTCGAGATACGTCGCTCCCGCCGAGGTCGGGTCGGCGAGCACGGCGGCGGCCGCGATCCACTTCGCCCGCAGCCGCTCGCCGCCGCCGAAGAACAGCGTCGGCCCGTTTCGCAGCGGAACGGTGAGCCCGCGCGGTCCGCGGCTGACGCGGACGACGCGCGCGCGCAGCGCCGCGGGCGCGCTCGCCAGCAGGGCCACCTCGCGGGACAGCGCGGCGTCCGTGATCCGGCCTGCGGCGGGGACGCCGGCGCCGCCGATCACCGGCAGCCTCGCGGTGGCGACGCCATGCAGGACGGTGCCGTCGGCGGCGATTCCGACGCGCTCGCTGCCGGTCCCCATCGCGGCCACGGCGGTGTGCTCGCGGACCTCGATGCGCAGGCGGTGCGGGAAGTCCGGCGACGCGCGGACGGAGGCCACGCGTCCGTACGGCGCCACGGCCGCGCGCAGGGCGTCGGCGCGGACGTGCAGCGTGGTCATGTCACGCGCGGCGCCCTCGAGCGCGAGGCGCACCCGCGCCGCGTCGGCGCCCGTCGCGCCGGTGACCGTGACCTGCTCGACCGCGACGAGCGGCGAGTCGCGCAGCCACAGCCAGCCGAGGGCGAGGAGCGCGAGCACGGCCGCGCACGCAAGCGCGGGGCGGATCCAGCTCCGCGGAACGGACACGGTCGGCAGCGGCGGCGCCGGCATGCGTCTCGGGTTTCGGCGTGCGCGCGCCGTACCCTGCGAGGGATCGTGTCCACGTCCCTGAGCGAGCTGACGACGCTCCGCCTGGGCGGCCCGGCCGGCCGCCTGCTCGAGGCCGCGACCGACGACGCGGTCGTCGAGGCGGTCCTCGCGGCCGACCGCGCCCGCGAGCCCCTGCTCGTCCTCGCCGGCGGGTCGAACGTCGTCGTCGCCGACCACGGCTTCCCCGGCACCGTCGTGCGGGTGGCGACGCGCGGCGTGCGCGTCGAGGAGCGCGGCGGCGGCCGCGTTCGCCTCGACGTCCAGGCCGGAGAGCCGTGGGACCCGTTCGTCGCCGCGCGCGTCGAAGACGGCCTGGCCGGCGTCGAGTGCCTGTCGGGGATCCCTGGCTCGGTAGGGGCGACGCCGATCCAGAACGTCGGCGCCTACGGGCAGGAGGTGGCCGAGACGATCGTCTCCGTCCGCGCGCTCGACCGCTCGCGCGGCGCCGTCGAGGAGCTGCCGGCCGACGCCTGCGGCTTCACGTACCGCTCGAGCGCGTTCCGGCGCATCCGCGCGCGCTGGGTCGTCCTCGCCGTCACCTTCGAGCTCGAGCGCCGCGAGCGCTCGGAGCCGCTGCGCTACGCCGAGCTCGCGCGCGCGCTCGGCGTCGAGATCGGCGGCCGCGCGCCGCTGGGCGCCGTTCGCGAGGCCGTCCTGCGACTCCGCCGCGGGAAGGGGATGGTCATCGACCCGGGCGACCCCGACTCGGTGAGCGCCGGCTCGTTCTTCACCAACCCGATCCTGCCGCACGCGGACTGGGCCGCCATCCCCGGCGACC
>DATNGY010000393.1:0-4676 GCA_035605735.1 Solirubrobacteraceae bacterium | reverse complement strand
CGGCGTCGCCGAGCAGCCGCTCGCGCAGCGCGGCGGCGAGGTCGTCGAGCGCGCGGGTCGGATCGATGCTCTCCCCCTCGCTCATGGCGACGCCACCTGCAGACCGCGGGCGCCGCGCGCGCGGTCGCCCGGCGCGCGGGCGAGGACGCGCACCTCCGCCGCGAGGTTCTGGGCCGCCGCGAGCTCGACCGCGGCCCGGACGCCGACGCGCAGCGTGAGGACGAGCTGGGGCTCGCCGTTCGCGTGCGCGCCCTCGGGCGCCGGGCGCACGGCGAGCACGGGCACGTCCTCGAGCGCCAGCCGCGACGCGCCCGCGCCCTGCGCGCCGCCCTCCCGCGTGACGACGACGTCGACGCGACCCCCGGCTCGCACGGCCCCGGGGTCGCCGACCGCGACGACAGAGGCGACGCGCTCGCCGCGACGCAGCACGGGCACCGGCGCCGCGGGTCGCCCGTCGTCGACGACGGAGGCCGTGAGGTCGGCGCCCGCGGGGACGCTCACGGCCGCCCGCCGGCCCGCGACGTCGCCGGGCGAGCGGAAGCTCTGACCGGGGGCGTAGCGCGCAGGGACGACTCGGATCGCAAGCGCGCTGACGTCGAGGCGTGCGCCCGCGCGCACGGGCCGCTGCGCGACCACGACCGGCACGAGCGGGCGCAGCCGCCGGTCGAGCGCCCGCTCGCGCGACGTGACGTCGGACGCGGCCAGCGCACCGAGCACGAGCGCGAGCCCGAGCAGGACCGCCGCGCGCCGGCGGCGGCTCATGCCCTCTCCTCCTCCGCGGGCAGGTCGAGGACGAGCCGCGCCCCGCGCGCCGCGGGCGCGGCGTAGAGCCACCCGCCGTGGCGGCGGGCCACGTCGGCGGCGATCGCCAGCCCGCGCCCGCGGCGGCCGCGGCCGGCCCGCGGGCGCGCCGCGAGCTCGCCGACCGGCGCGGGCAGGCCAGGGCCCTCGTCCGCGACCTCGATCCGGACGCGGCCGCCCGCGCGGCGCGCGCTCACCTCCACCTCGCCGCCCGCGTGCTCGAGGGCGTTGGCGACGAGGTTGCCGATCGCCTGGGCGAGGCGCAGGCGATCGCCGCGCACGACGGGTCGGGCGCCGCCGGGCGCGGGCGCGACGGTCAGCTCACAGCCGTAGGCGGGCGCGACGAGCCGCCACGTCGCCTCCTGGTGCGCGAGCAGCTCGCCGACGTCCACGGGCACCCGGCGATGGGCCGCGCGCCGTCCCGCGCCCGCGGCCACGAGGTCGTCCAGCGTGAGCGCGGCGCGGCGCAGCTCGCGCTCGATCGCGGGCGCGGCGGCGCCCGCGCTCGCCGCGAGACCCGCGGCGGTGAGCGGCCCGCGCAGCTCGTGGACCGCGCGCGCGACGAGCTCGCGCCGGCGGCGCAGCTCGCGCCGCTGCACGAGCGCGACGCCGAGCGCGACGCCGAGCATCGCCGCCCACGGCGCCGTAGGCGACGCGCCGCTCACGCCGCGAGCGCGAGGACGGGGTCGACGAGGCGGTAGCCGACGCCCCAGACGTTGACGACGAAGCGGTCGCCGTGGACGCCGAGCTTCTGGCGCAGCCGGCACGCGTGCGAGTCGAGCGTGCGCGTCGTGCCCATCGTCCGGAAGCCCCAGATCGTGCGCAGGAGCTCCGCCTTCGTGAAGACGCGCGTCGGCTCGGCCGCCAGCACGCGCAGCAGCGCGAACTCCTTCTGGGAGAGCTCGACCGGCCCGCCGCGCAAGCGGGCCAGCCGCGCCGTCGGGTCGATCTCGAGGTCGCCGACGCGCACGCGGCCCCGTCCCCGCCGCGCAGCGCAGCGGCGCAGGAGCGCGCCGACGCGGCCCCGCAGCTCCGGGTAGGAGAACGGCTTGCCCACGTAGTCGTCGCAACCTCGCTCGAAGCCCCGCAGGCGATCGAGCTCGCCGTCGCGGCCGCTGACGACGAGCACCGGCAGGCCGGGATCGATGCGCGAGGCAACGCCGTCGGCGGCGCGCACCCGGGCGAGGACCTCGAGCCCGGAGCCGTCGGGCAGCCCGAGGTCGACGACCGCGAGATCGGGCGCGTGCGCCTCGAGCACGCGCAGCGCCTCCCCCGCCGTCGAGGCGACGAGGAGGTCGTAGCCGTCGGCCGTCAGGTTGTCGGCGAGGAACGTGCGGGTCGCGTCGTCGTCCTCGACGACGAGGATCGTGGCGGCGGCTTCGGCGTGCATGACCGCCGTAGGCGTCGACGCCCTCAAAATCGCCCCCCCCTCGTGGGCCTTCTGGACGTGCAATCTCGCTCTCAGTGGATCGGCGACTGAAGGGTTCGGGCGTACGATGCCGACGCCCCGGAGGGCGGTTCGTGCCCCCGGCCGAGCCACCTCCCATGGACAGCACCCGCCGCGGCAACTACGACTCCGGCGAGGACTTCGTCCTCGAGTACGGAGAGCTGCGGTTCACGTTCAACGAGCGCGACTTCGCCGAGCGTTGCGAGCAGGCGGCGCTCAAGCTGGGCTTCGTCTCCGACCGCCTCGAGGAGGCCGAGCTCGAGGACCTCGTCAACCTCGCGGTCAACGGCGAGATCCACGAGCCGGCGTCCGCGCTCGGCGAGCACGTCAACGACTGCTGGCCGGAGCTCGTCGGACCCAGCGACCGCTCGCTCGTGCACTGGCTGCGCCGGCTCGTCTTCCGCTCGGCGTGGCTCGACCAGCGCGTCGTGGAGCGCGAGCTCGACGTCCGCTTCGAGCCCTCCTCGCAGACCTTCATCTACATCCAGCCGGACCGGCGCGGCGAGCCGGTCGAGCTCGCGCCCGAGCCCTCCTGGGGCCGGGTCGCCTACGTGCCGCGCTGACGGCCACGGCGGGCGCGTCGCCGCGCTCGCCGCGCCGAATCGCTGGCTAGAAGACGACCGCGCGCTTGACGCGGAAGCCGTAGTTGAGCGAACCGCGGATGAACGCGCCGTCGTTCGGCACCACCTGCCAGCCGCTCGGCAGGCCGCCGGCCGCGAAGGCGAGGAACCGCGTGAACAGACCCGAGGCCTGCCGGCAGCTCGGGCTGAGGACGCTCAGCCGCGTGATGCGGTACGGGCCGGCGGGCAGCCGCAGGGGGCCGATGCGGTCGTTGCTGAGCACCTGGAACGTGCCGCTGCAGTCGACGACCTTGCTCTGACCGCCGCCGCCCGGCCGACGCCGCGTGGCGAAGCGCACGGAGAACGCCGGCTGACCGCCCGGGCTCACGAAGAACAGCCCGAAGCCGGACCGGCGCACGTTGTAGCGCCAGGGCCGGGGCAGGACCCCATCGTAGTCCTGCAGGAAAGCGGCGAAGAGCGAGGAGGCCGTCCCGCAGGCCAGACCGCCCGAGACGCGGATGTCGTAAGCGCCCGCCGGGAGCTGCAGGCGCCCGACGTGATCGTTGTGAAGGACCTCGAAGGTCCCGTTGCACGGCTGCGACGGCGCCGCCGAGGCCGAGGGCGCGAGCGCGAGGACGCTCGCGAGGGCGGCGGCGGCGAGGGCCCAGCGGGCCATGCGGCCGATGGAGGCCTGGGTCATGCTCTCTCCCAGATGAACGTGGTGGACGATGGCCGCCAACCCTCTCATCCCCGTAGGCCGCGTGCATGGGTTTCTTTGCGACTACGCGCCGTGGGCGTCCGCGATCGCTCGCGCTCCCTCCTCGCCGACGAGCAGCTCCGGGCGCACGACGCCCGTGCGCGCGAGGTCGAGCGCCGGCAGCGCCCCCGCGGCGGTGCGGGCGGCGTCGAGCGCGATGACCGTCGTCTCGCCGCCGAACGGCTCCGACGCGGTGGCGACGACCGTCAGCGAGCCGCCGTCGACGAGGTTGCGGGCGGCCGCGAGCGCCCGCCGGGCCGAGGACGTCCCGACCCCGTCGAGCGAGTCGACGAGCAGGACGGCGTGCCCGCCGCGGGCCGCGAGGCGCTTGGAGGTCTCGACCGCGCGCTCGAGCGCGGCGGCCGCCGCATCCGGGGCCTGGGCGAGCGTCGTCGCCGCGACCGGCGCGACGGGACCCGCGTTCCAGTCGGCGACCTCCTCCGGGCGCACCCCGGCGAGCACGAGCGTGACCTCGAGGTCGTCGCGGCCGGCGAGCGCGGCGGCCAGGCGCCGCAGCGCCTCCGTCTTGCCCGCGCGCGCGCCGCCGGCGACGACGACGCGCGAACCCCGGCCGAACGGCGCGAGCGACGCGATCGCCTCCAGCGTCGGGTCCCCGTCGCCGAGGTCGAGGCGCTCGGTCGGCAGCGCGCACGGCAGCTCGTCGAACGGCGTTCCCTCGGCGACCTCCTCGGCGGGAGCGCCGTTGATCGTCGCCACGCGGACGAGCGACGGATAGCGCTCGGAGCGGCGCGGGGGCCGGACGGGCCCGCTGACGCGGTCGCCCGAGACGAGCTCGCACCGGCGTACCTGCGCGGCCGAGACGTACACGTCCTGATCGGACGCCTCCGGCGCCGCGACGCGCACGAACGCCGAGCCGTTGCCGAGCAGCTCGACGACGCCCTCCACCATCTGCTCGGCCGTCTCGTCGGGCTCGGCCTCGTCGCGCGGGCGGCGGCGCGCGCGGCCGCGGGCGCGCGGGCGCGCCTCCGGCTCTGCGGCCGCCTCGGCGACGACCTCGGCAGCGACGTCGGCGCCGTCGCCGCCGCCGCGCTCGAGGATCGCGTCGACGAGCTGCGCCTTGCGCAGGCGCCGGAAGCCGTCGATGCCGAGC
>DATNGY010000392.1:0-8737 GCA_035605735.1 Solirubrobacteraceae bacterium | reverse complement strand
CACAGCTGGTCCAGCCAGGCCGGCGCCCACGCGCCCGCGCGCCGGAGCAGCACGTCGCGCTCCCACGTGTCCGGGGTCAGGGCCAGGCCCTGCAGCGGCACGAGCACCTCTCGCAGGCGGTCGACGCCGGCGCCCGCCGCGGGATGACGGTCGACGCCCTGCCACGAGGGCTCGAAGGCCGCGAGCGCGCGCTGGTCGGCGGCCTCGATCTCCTTCCGCAGCACGGCCAGTGACGCGCGCCGCAGCCGCCGCAGGACCTCCGGGTCGCACCACTCGCGCTCGCTGCCGCCGGGGCGCAGCTCGCCGCGGACGAGCTCACCGCCGCGCTCGAGCGCCGCCAGCGCGCTCGAGAGATCGACGCCGTATCGGGCCAGCAACTCGCCCGTCGTCACCGGGCCGTGGGTCCGCGCCCACCGCGCCGCGACCTTCTCGAGCGGCGTCTCGACGTCGGCGACGAAGGCCCCGGGCAGCCCGCTGGGCGGCACGACGCCGAACGCGTCGCGATAGAGGCCGGCGTCATCGGCGGCGATCCAGCGCTCCTCGCCGCCGAGGCGGATGCGCACGGCGCGCCGCTCGCGCTCGAGCTCGGCGAGCATCGCCGGCGCGTCGAGGGCCGCCAGCACGCGGTCGGCCGCCTCGGCCTCCGTCAGGTCGCCGAGCCGGCGCAGGACGTCGGCCAGCCCGTCGCGCGAGTCCACGCGCGTGCGGTCGGAGCGGTGCTGCAGGTCGGCCTCGACCTGCTCGAGCGCGCCGGCGTCGATGAGATCGCGCAGCTCCTCCTGGCCGAGGAGCTCTCGCAGCAGGTCACGGTCGAGCTAGAGCGCCGCGGCGCGCCGCTCCGCGTTCGGCGTGTCGCCCTCGTACATGTACGTGGCGACGTAATCGAAGGCCAGCGAGGAGGCGAAGGGCGAGGCCGTCGGCGTCTCGACCTCGACGAGCGAGAGATCGCGGGCGTGCAGGCCGCGCAGGAGCTCCTGGAGCCCGGGGACGTCGAGGACGTCGCGCAGGCACTCGCGGTAGGTCTCCAGCACGATCGGGAATTGCGCGAAGCGCCTGGCCACCTCGAGCAGCGACTGCGACTTGAGGCGCTGCTGCCAGAGCGGCGTGCGCTTGCCCGGATAGGCGCGAGGGATGAGCAGCGCGCGCCCGGCGTTCTCGCGGAAGCGCGCCCCGAAGAGCGCGCTCGTCCCGAGCTCGGCGACGACCGCGTCCTCGAGCTCGTCGGGGTCGATCAGGACGAGATCGGCGCCCGGGGGAGAGCCCGTGGCCGCGCCGTCAGGCGCATGGGTATCCGCATCGGGGAGGTGGACGATGATCCCGTCGTCGGACCAGATCGCGTCGGATTCCAGCCCATACTCCTCGCGAATGCGCCGCGAGAGCGCGAGGCCCCACGCGGCGTGGACGCGCCCGCCGTAGGGGCTCAGCACGCACAGGCGCCAGTCGCCGATCTCGTGGCGGAAGCGCTCGATCACGATCGTGCGGTCGCTCGGGACGACGCGCGTGGCGTCCTGCTGCTCGCGCAGGTACGCGACGAGGTTGCGGGCGGCGAGCGGATCGAGGTCGAAGTCCGCCTCGAGCGTCTCCGCCGGCTGGTCGACGGCCCAGCGACTGAAGGCGCCGATCTCGCGCCCGAGCTCCTTCGGCCGCCCGACCGAGTCCCCGCGCCAGAACGGGACGGCGCCGGGGATGCCGGGCGCGGGGGAGACGACGACGCGGTCGCGTCCGATCTCCTCGATCCGCCACGTCGAGGCGCCGAGGAGGAACGTCTGGCCCGCCCGCGCCTCGTAGACCATCTCCTCGTCGAGCTCGCCCACGCGGCGGCCGTCGGGCAGCGTGACCGCGAACAGCCCGCGGTCGGGGATCGTGCCGGCGTTCGTCACGGCGAGCTGGCGGGCGCCGCGGCGGGCGCGGATCGTCCCGCGGACGCGGTCCCAGACGATGCGCGGGCGCAGCTCGGCGAACTCCTGCGACGGATAGCGGCCGTCGAGCATGTCGAGCACGTTCTCGAGCAGCTCGCGAGACAGCTCGGCGTAGGAGTGCGTTCGGGTCACGAGGGCGAAGAGGTCGTCGACGCCGACGGGCTCCGGCTCGACCGAGGCCGCGATGGCGACGATCTGCTGGGCCAGCACGTCGAGCGCGTTGCGCGGCACGACGGTCGGCTCGATGCGCCCCTCGCGCATGAGCTTGACGACGACGGCCGACTCGAGCAGGTCGGCGCGGAACTTCGGGAAGATGCGACCCTTGGAGACGTCGCCGACCGAGTGCCCGGCGCGTCCGATGCGCTGGAGCCCGCGAGCCACCGACTTCGGCGACTCGACCTGCAGGACGAGGTCGACGGCGCCCATGTCGATGCCGAGCTCGAGCGACGAGGTCGCCACGAGGCACGGGAGCTCGCCGACCTTGAGCATCTCCTCGACCACCGTGCGCTCCTCGCGGGCGAGGGAGCCGTGGTGGGCGCGGGCGATCTCGGCCGAGCCACCGAGGAAGCCGGCGTCGCCGACTTCCTCGGCGTGTGCCCGGGCCAGCTCGTTGAGGCGCAGCGCGAGGCGCTCGGCCCCGCGGCGGTTGTTGACGAACACGATCGTCGAGCGGTGCTCGCGAACGAGCCTCAAGATCTCCGGGTAGATCGCCGGCCAGATCGAGCGGCGGGTGACGTCGCCGCGCTGGGCGGGCTCGAGCAGGTCGGAGTCGACGCCCTGATCGGGCTCGACCATCGACTCGACCGGCACGTGGATGCGGAGGTCGAGCGGCTTGCTCTGGCCCGCGTCGACGATCCGCGCCGTGCGCCGCGGGCCGACCATGAAGCGCCCGACCTCCTCGAGCGGGTTCTGCGTCGCGCTGAGGCCGATGCGCTGCGGGTCGCCGTGGTCGCTGGCCGCCGCGAGCCGCTCGAGCGTCAGCGCGAGGTGCGCGCCGCGCTTCGTCGACGCGACGGCGTGGATCTCGTCGACGATGACCGCCTCGACGCCGCGCAGCATCGCGCGCGCCTGCGAGGTGAGGATGAGGTAGAGCGACTCGGGCGTCGTGATGAGGATGTCCGGCGGCGTGCTGCGCATCGCGACGCGGTCGCGCTGCGGCGTGTCGCCGGTCCGGATCCCGACGGTGAGGTCGGCCCCAATTCCGCGCAGCGGGGCGCGGAGGTTGCGGTCGACGTCGTACGCGAGCGCCTTCAGCGGCGAGACGTAGACGAGGCGCGTGTGGTCCGCGGGCTCACGGCTGAGGCGATCGAGCCCCCAGAGGAACGCCGCGAGCGTCTTGCCCGAGCCCGTCGGGGCGGAGATGAGCACGTGCTCGCCGGTCGCGATCGCCGGCCACGCCTGCTCCTGGGCGGGGGTCGGCGCCGCGAATGCCCGCTCGAACCACTCGCGGACGACGGGCGTGAAGGCGGACAGCGGCACGAACCCATCGAGGTTACTGGGGACCGTCGCCCGCTCAGGTGCGGTCAACCGGCCGCGGCGCGCGCGCAGAATGCGTCGCGGGCGGCGGACTGCGCGGGCGTCGCCGGGAACGCCGCGCGGATGCGGCGGGCCATCGCGTTCGCGTGGCGCTCGATGCCGGCGGCCACCCGGCGCCGGGCCGCACGAGTGGGGGCCCGCCGCAGGCGCTTCGCGTTGCGCCAGGCCAGCTCGCGCCACTTGAAGATGTCGAACGACAGCGGCGGGTCGTTCGAGCGCTGGAGCGCCACCGTCGGGTCGAAGCGCGCCGCGAGCTGCGGCAGCACGACGGGCTGGACGTTGGTCAGAACCGTGTTGACGATGAGGTGGTCGGCGTGGTTGCGCACGCGCAGGCGCGCGTAGACGAAGGCCAGGTCGCGATTCACGTGGGCGTTGATGCCCAGGAAGACGTCGCCGAGCGTGGAGACGCGCTCGCGCGCGGCCGCGCGGAAGGCGATCCGCCACGCCTCGGGCGCCCGCGACGGATGGCCGCGCCTCCAGGCGGCGAAGGCGTCGAGGTAGTAGCGCCCGAACGCCGTCGTGATCTGGGTCCAGAACGGGCGGTCGGTGAACGCGCCGAGGCGCAGCGCGGCGCGGATGCCCTCGGTCGTGCGCTCGTAGAGCAGCGCGAACGCGGCGTTGTGGTCGCAGCCCAACCGGTCGACGTTGCGCTGCATCTCGACGATGAGCCGGTCGACGCAGGCGTTGCGCTGGTGCGGGCAGATGGGACGCGCAGCAGACGCGGTTGGGGCGCCGATCGCGAGGACCGCCGCGGCGAGCAGCATCCCGATCAGCGCTCTGCACCTGGGCATGGCGCGCGACCATAGCGTCAGACCGGCCCCGCTCCCAGCCCCGCGATCGCGCGCGCACGCGCCAGGACCGCGTCGCCCATCGCCTCGGTCAGGACGCCGGTGAACGTGTTCTGCTGGCTCGGGTGGTAGCAGCCGAGCAACGGCAGCCAGGCGCCGTCGTCGAAGAGCACGTCGTGGCCGAAGCGCGGGCGTGGCCGCACCGGCGGCGCCCCGGTCGCCGCGCGCAGGCGCAGCGCGGCGTCCCACGCGAACGCGCCGAGGCAGACGATCACGCACAGCTCGGGCAGGAGCGCGAGCTCGGCGACCGTCCACGGCAGGCACGCCTCGCGCTCCTCCGGCGTGGGCTTGTTCGCGGGCGGCGCGCAGCGGACCGCGGCCGCGATCCAGGCGTCCTTGAGCCGCAGCCCGTCGTCGCGCCCCACCGACGTGGGCCGGTTGGCCAGGCCGGCGCGGTGCAGGCGGGCGAAGAGCCAGTCGCCCGAGCGGTCGCCGGTGAAGACGCGGCCCGTCCGGTTGCCGCCGTGCGCCGCGGGCGCCAGGCCGAGCACGAGCACGCGCGCGGCCGGGTCGCCGAAGCCGGGGACGGGCCGAGCCCAGTAGCGCTCGTTGCGGAACGCGGCCCGGCGCTCGCGCGCGACCTGCTCGCGCCAGGCCACCAGCCGCGGGCAGCGCCGGCATGCGATCACCCGTTCCTCGAGCGCCGCGATACCCACGCGCCTGTCGGCGCGGGCACGGGGACCGGCGTCCGTCACCGCAGGACGCCGAGCATGAGCCGCGCGATCACGGGCTCGAGCGCCGCGATCTCGTCGGCGTGCCCGCTGCGCACGCAGCGCGACACGAGCTCGACGGACGCGCCGATGACGCCGAACGCGTCGTCCTTGGAGACGAAGGTCCCGGCCCCGTAGGCGGGAGCGGCGCGGGCGTTGTCGCGCAGCAGTGCCTCCGCGAAGCCCTCGAGGATCGCGTCGCGCCGCGCCATCGCGCGCGGGCCGGCGCCGATGATCTCGACCAGCAGCGTCTGCGTGGACTCGGGGTAAGCGGCGAGCGTAGCGAGGAAGGCGCGGATGCCGGCCGCGACGCGCTCCTCGTAGGTCGCGAAGCCCTCGGCGTCCGAGGCCTGCGCCATCGCGCGCATGACCTCGGTCGCCGCCTCGTCGAAGAGGGCGAGGATGCACTCCTCCTTGTTGGCGAAGTGCTCGTAGAACGTGGCCTTCGACATCCCCGCCTCGCGCGCGATGGCCTCCGCGCTCGCCTCGGCGTAGCCCACCCGCGCGAAGATCGCCGCCGCGGCCTCGAAGAGCCGGCGACGCTGCACCGTGAGGCGCACCTCGAGCGGCGGCGCGTGGCGGCCGCGGGGAACGCTGAGGATCGGACGATCGACGGCCATCGCTGCGCATGGTAGGTACGCTGCCGGTCCCGATGCTGCGCGTGGTGCCGCTCTCCGCCGTCCTCGGCGCCGCCCTCGCGCTCGGGGGGTGCTCGCCGACCGGCTCGACGAACGACTCCTCGGGCAACTTCCGCGGCGAGAGCCGCCTCGTGGCCAACGCGATCGAGGACCTCCAGTCCGCGGGCGACAAGGGCAACGAGGCCGACATCTGCGAGAACCTCCTCAGCCGCTCGCTCGCCCGTCAGATGGGCGCTCGCGGCGGCGGTTGCGCGAAGGCGGTCGACGCCGCCCTCAAGGACACCGACAGCTTCGACCTCAAGGTCGAGTCGGTCCGCGTTCAGGGCACGCGCGCGACCGCGCGCGTGAAGGCCGAGCGCGGCGATCGCGACGAGATCGTCACGCTCGGCCTCGTCAAGGAAGGCGCGGGCTGGCGGATCAGCGACCTCGGCTGACGGCTACCGCCCCGCGGCGCGGCGGTAGCGCCAGACCGCGAGGGGCGCGAAGATCGCCACGATCACGAAGGACCACACGAACGCGCCCCACACGGAGTTGCCCGCCGGGGCGCCGAGCCACAGCGCGCGCATCGCGTCGACGACGATCGTGAACGGGTTCACCTCGGCGAACCACCGCAGCGACGCGGGCATCGAGTCCACCGGCACGAAGGCCGAGGAGATGAACGTCAGCGGGAAGACCGCGATGAACCCGAGCGAGTTCGCCGACTCCGGCGAGGAGACGAGCAGCCCGAGCAGCGCGAAGACCCACGAGAACGCGTAGCCGAAGACCAGGAGCAGCAGGAACCCGAGCGCGATCTCGCCGGCGCTGGCGTCGAAGCTGAAGCCGATGATGAGGCCCGTGGTCACGAGGATGACCACCGACAGGGTGTTCGTCACCACGTCGGCGAGCGTGCGCCCGGCGAGCACCGCCGCCCGCGCCATCGGCAGCGAGCGGAAGCGGTCGATGAGCCCCTTCGTGAGGTCCTCGTTGAGCCCCAGCGCCGTCACGAACCCGCCGAAGGCGATGTTCTGGACGAGGATGCCCGGGATCAGGAAGTCGACGTAGTCGTAGCCGGGTGTGGAGATCGCGCCGCCGAAGACGTAGACGAAGAGCAGCACGAACATGATCGGCTGCACGGTGAAGGCCAGCAGCAGGTCGGGGGCGCGCGGGAGGCGCACGAGGTTGCGCTCCGCGACGATCACGGTGTCGGTCACGAGCCGTCTCATCGTCGCTGCGCCTCGCGGTCGCCGTCCTCCTCGGCCGCGTGGCCGGTCAGCGTGAGGAAGACGTCATCGAGCGTCGGCCGGCGTACGGCGAGGTCGTCGACGTCGACGCCGGCGTCGTCGAGCCGGCGCACTGCCTGGACGATCGTGCCCGTGCGCTGGTGGACCGGCACGCGTACGACGCCGTCCTCGGCCACCGGGCGCTCGTCGGCCATCGGCGCGAGCGCCTCGATCGCGGTCGCCGCCGCGCCCGGGTCGGCGAGCGTGACCTCGAGCCGCTCGCCGCCGACGCGGTCCTTGAGCTCGTCGGGCGACCCCTCCGCGATGACGCGCCCGTGGTCGATGACCGCGATGGCGTCGGCGAGGCGGTCTGCCTCGTCGAGGTACTGAGTGGTGAGGAGGACGGTCGCGCCGTCGTCCACCAGTCCCTCGATCGTCGACCACACCTCGAGGCGGCTGCGCGGGTCGAGGCCGGTCGTGGGCTCGTCGAGGAAGATGACCGGGGGCGAGGCGACGAGCGCGGCCGCGAGGTCGAGGCGCCGCCGCATTCCGCCGGAGTAGGTCTTCGCGGGTCGCCCGCCCGCGTCGACGAGGTCGAAGCGCTCGATCAGCTCCGCGGCGCGCCGCTTGGCCGCGGCCTTGCTCATCCCGTAGAGGCGCCCGACCATCGTCAGGTTCTCGAGGCCGGTGAGGTTCTCGTCGATGGCCGCGTACTGGCCGGCGAGGCCGATGCGCTCGCGCAGCCGTGCCGCGTCGCGCTCGACGTCGAGGCCGGCGACGCGCGCCGTGCCGGCGTCGGGCTTCAGCAGCGTCGCGAGCACGCGCACGGCCGTCGTCTTCCCCGCGCCGTTGGGGCCGAGTAGGCCGAGGATCGTGCCGGTCTGGACCTCGAGGTCGACGCCGCAGAGGGCCTGCACGTCGCCGAAGGCCTTGCGCAGCCCGCGCACGCTGATCGCCGGCTCGACGCGGCCGGGGTCGCGGTTGCGCGGCTCCTCCAGCGCCACGCGTGCTCCGTCTGTTGCCATCCCACCACCGTACGAGGTCGGCCGCCGGAGCTCGTGGGGTTAGCCCCCCGCCGCGAGGACGACGACGTTGCCGTCAGCGTCGCGCGTGGAGCGCTCGACGTCGGCCGGGAACGCGAGCTCGGCGTGACTCAGCTCAGCGCGCGCCCGTACTGGCGCTCGTAGAACGCGCGGTACTCGCCGGAGCGGATCGGCTCCCACCAGTCGCGGCGCTCGCGATACCAGTCGACGGTCCGCTCGATGCCCTCGGCGAAGCGGACCTCGGGCTCCCAGCCCAGTGCGCGCACCTTCGCGGAGCCGAGCGAGTAGCGGCGGTCGTGGCCGGGGCGGTCGGTGACGTACTCGATGAGCGACTCGTCGGCGCCCGTGAGCTCGATGATCCGCCGCACGACCTCGATGTTCGTGCTCTCGTCGGGGCCGCCGACGTTGTAGACCTCGCCGGGCGCGCCGTGCTCGAGCACGTGGCCGATCCCGCGCGCGAAGTCCTCGACGTAGAGCCAGTTGCGCACGTTGAGCCCGTCGCCGTAGACGGGCAGCGGGTCGCCGTGCAGCGCGTTGAGGATCATCAGCGGGATCAGCTTCTCGGGGTACTGGTAGGGCCCGTAGTTGTTCGACCCGCGGCAGATGAGCGTCTCGAGGCCGAACGTCTCGCAGTAGCTCGAGACGAGGAGGTCCGCGCCCGCCTTCGTCGCGCTGTAGGGCGAGGAAGGCTGTAGCGGCGAGCGCTCGGTGAACGAGCCCTCCGCGATCGAGCCGTAGACCTCGTCGGTGGACACCTGCAGGAGCCGCACGCGCGCCGCCCGCGCGCTTTCGAGGAGGACGTAGGTGCCGAGCGCATGGGTGCGCACGAACGCGTCGGGCTCGG
>DATNGY010000391.1:0-3259 GCA_035605735.1 Solirubrobacteraceae bacterium | reverse complement strand
TTCCTGCCGCAGCTCGGCCTGGCCGCGATCCTCTTCTACGGCGGGCGCCAGGTCATCGACGGCCGGCTGACGATCGGCCAGTTCAGCGCCTTCTACACGTACCTGCTCATGCTGCTCTCGCCGATGCGCACACTCGGCATCTCGCTCGGGCTCGCGCAGCGCGCGACGGCGTCGGGCGCGCGCCTGTACCAGATCCTCGACCGCGAGCCGCGCATCACCTCTCCCGCGGGCGCGCCCCCGCTGCCCGCGGGCGCGGGCCACGTCGAGCTGCGCGGCGCGACGCTGGAATACGAGGGCGCGCGTGTCCCGGCCCTCGACGACGTCTGGCTCGACGTCCCGGCGGGGACGACGGTCGCCCTCGTCGGCGCCACCGGGTCGGGCAAGACGTCGCTCGTCGCGCTGATCCCGCGCCTCTACGACGTCACCGCGGGCGCAGTCCTCGTCGACGGCGCCGACGTCCACGACGTCGACGTCGCCTCGCTGCGCCAGGCTGTGGCGGTCGTCGACGACGCGCCGTTCCTGTTCAGCGCGAGCGTCGCCGAGAACATCGCCTACGCCCGCGCCGACGCGACGCGCGAGGAGATCGAGCGCGCCGCACGCCGCGCCCAGGCCCACGACTTCATCGAGCGCCTCCCCGACGGCTACGAGACGCGCGTCGGCGAGCGTGGCCTGACGCTGAGCGGCGGCCAGCGCCAGCGCGTCGCGATCGCGCGCGCGTTCCTGGCCGACCCGCGCATCCTCGTCCTCGACGACGCGACGTCGTCGGTCGACGCCTCGACCGAGCAGGAGATCAAGGCCGCGCTGCGCGAGGTCATGGCCGGGCGCACGACGTTCGTCATCGCGCACCGGCTCTCGACGATCAGCCTCGCCGACGAGATCGTGGTCCTCGAGGACGGCGCGGTCGTCGCCCACGGCGACCACGACGAGCTGCTCGAGCAGTCCACGCTCTACCGCGAGATCGTCGAGAAGGGCCTGCCCGATCAGGTCTTCCTCACCCGCAAGGAGCCCGAGCGCCAGGTGGCGGGGCTGTGAGATCTCAGCGCGGGTCCTCTCACGACGACGGCGCGAGCCCGCGCGAGCAGTCCGGAGGGCGCGCTCGGGCCACCGGCGACGCGGCCGCCCGCGCCGCCGCGCTGCGCCACGACCTGCGCCGGCGCCTGCGCGGAACGAGCGGACGCGGGCGCAAGCTCCGCGGCCTCGTCGTGCTCCTCGGCCCCTACCGCGGGCGCGTTGCGCTCATGTTCGCCGCGCTCGTCGCCGGGACCGCGGCCTCGCTGGCGCCCGCGCCGCTCGCGAAGACCGCGATCGACTCCGGCATCCTCAAGGGCGACAAGACGACGCTCGACCTCGTCGTCGTCGCCTTCGTGGCCAGCGCGCTCGTCGTCTGGGGCGCGACGTACGCCCAGACCTATCTCGTCAACTGGGTCGGGCAGCACGCCCTCGCCGACCTGCGTCTCCAGATCTTCCGCCACCTTCAGGAGATGCCGATCGGCTTCTACGAGCGGCGGCCCGCGGGCGTGCTGATCTCGCGCATGACCAACGACGTCGAGGCGCTCGACTCGCTCGTCACCGACACCGTCGTCACGCTCTTCCAGGCGTCGCTGACGCTCGTGGGCTCGATCGTCATCCTGCTCGCCCTCGACGTCGAGCTCGCGCTCATCACGTTCGCGATCTTCCCGGTCATGGCGATCGGGTCGCTGGCCTTCCGGATCGCGAGCGCCGACGCCTACAGGCGCACGCGCGAGACGATCGGCGCCATCACCGCGTACCTGCAGGAGACGCTCTCGGGCGTCCGGCTCGTTCGCGCGTTCGCCCAGGAGGGCCGCCACGGCGCCCGCTTCGACGAGCTCAACCGCGTCAACCGCGACGCGAACATCGTGACCGTCAACCTCAACGCCGCTTACTTCCCCGGCGTCGAGTTCGTGAGCGCCCTGGCCACGGTGGCGATCCTCGTCATCGGCGGCAGGCAGGCGATCGCAGGCGACATCGAGATCGGAGTCCTCGTCGGCTTCATCGCCGCGCTCAACGGCTTCTTCGACCCGATCAACCAGCTCTCGCAGGTCTACACGACCTACCAGTCCGGCATGGCGGCGCTCGACAAGATCTTCGAGCTGCTCGACGAGCAGCCCGAGCTCGCCGACCCTCCCGACGCAATCGAGCTGCCGAGGGTGCGCGGCGAGATCGTCTTCGACCACGTCTCCTTCGCCTACCGGACCGAGGAAGGCACGAAGCTCGCGCTCGACGACGTCGCGCTCACGATCCCGCCCGGCCAGACCGTGGCGCTCGTGGGCGCCACCGGCGCGGGGAAGTCGACGTTCGCCAAGCTCGTCGCGCGCTTCTATGACCCCACGTCGGGCCGCGTCCTCGTCGACGGCCACGACCTGCGCCACATCCGCGCGCGGTCGCTGCGCGAGCAGATGGGGATCGTCCCCCAGGAGGCGTTCCTCTTCAGCGGGACGGTCGCCGACAACATCGGCTTCGGGCGCCCGGACGCGAGCCGCGGGGAGCTCGAGGCCGCGGCGCGCACCGTCGGCGCCGCCGAGTTCATCGAGGCGCTGCCGGAGGGGATCGAGACCGAGGTCGGCGAGCGCGGCGTCCAGCTCTCGGCGGGCCAGCGCCAGCTCGTGGCCTTCGCGCGGGCGCTCGTCGCCGACCCCCGGATCCTCGTCCTCGACGAGGCGACCTCGAACGTCGACCTCCACACCGAGGGCCGCATCGAGGCCGGCCTCCGGCGCCTCCTGGCGGGCCGCACCGCGATCGTCATCGCCCACCGCCTTTCGACGATTCGCCAGGCCGGCCGGATCATCGTCCTCGACCAGGGCCGAATCGTCGAGCAGGGCAGCCACGACGAGCTCATCGCCGCGGAAGGCCCATACGCGGCGCTCTACGCCGACTGGGCGGCGCAGGCCGCAGCCTGAGCTACTCGATCAGGCCGCGGCGCATCGCGCTGGCGACCGCCGCGGCCCGGTCGGACACGCCGAGCTTCTCGTAGAGCGTCTTGAGGTGGGTCTTGATGGTCGCCGTGCTCAGGTGCAGGTCGCGGGCTATGGCGGGGGCCGTCCTGCCCTCGGCGATCATGCCCAGCACCTCGCGCTCGCGCGGGCTGAGCTCGTCGGCCGGGTGACGAGCCAGAAGCTGCCGCACCACCTCCGGATCGAGCACCGATCCGCCGGCGGCGACGCGGCGAAGCGCGTCGACGAACTCGGCGCCGTCGGTCACCCGATCCTTGAGCAGGTAGCCCAACCCGTCCGAGCGCTCG
>DATNGY010000390.1:0-2161 GCA_035605735.1 Solirubrobacteraceae bacterium | reverse complement strand
CGAGTAGCTCGCGAGCTCGCGCATCTGGGCCGCGGCGGCCTCGACGATCTCGGCGCGTCCGTGGCCGGCGTTGACGCACCAGAGGCTTGCGGTCCCGTCGAAGAGCTTGTTGCCGTCCGCGTCCCAGACGTGCGCGCCCTCGCCGCGTGCGATCACGAGCTCGTTGGCGCGCACGGCGTGCATGTCGCTGAAGGGGTGCCAGAGGCGGGTGTCGGCGCTCATGGCGACCAGCATAGGCGCGCACGGGTGACGCGCGCCCGGCCCGCTGGCATCATCGCTCCATGTGGAGCGCCCGGAGCGCCGTCTCCGTCCTCGCCGTCGCGGCGGCGCTCACCGCGGTGGGCTGCGGCGGCGGTGGCGCGCCGCGGAGATCGGCGGCGGCGGCCTCGCGCTCGACCCTGCCCCCGAGCGATCTCGCGCTGCCCGCGCGCGTGCCCGATCGCGCCACGGGGCCGGCCGATCGCGGCTCGGCGCGCGTCGTGCGCGCGTGGCTGCGGGCGCTCACCCGCGGCGACGTCGAGCGAGCCGCCGCCTACTTCGCGCTGCCGAGCCTGTTCCAGAACGGGACGTCGGTGCTGCGCATCGACTCGGCGGGCGAGCGGCTCGCCGTCAACCTGTCGCTGCCGTGCGGCGGGCGGCCGCTCGACCTGCGCGGCGCCCGGGGCTTCACGATCGCCACGATCCGCCTCGTCAGGCGGCCCGGCGCCGACTGCGGCCGCGGAGCGGGCGGGCGGGCGCGGACCGCGATCCGCGTCGCCGGCGGGCGGATCCGCGAGTGGTACAGGCTGCCCGACCGGCCGGGCGGTCCGCAGCAAGCGCCGCCGGCGCCGTCGGGTCCCGTGGCGTGATTCGGGCTGAGCGCCACCCAACGGGCCCACACGCCCGGTTCGGCGGCACTCGGGGTCGCCTTACGCGACGGGCGCGCGGCGCGGCCAGGCGCGCGCGATCTCCGCGACGTGCCGATGGTCGGTGCCGCAGCACCCGCCCAGAACGCAGACCTCCCCGAGCCGCGGCGCGAGCGCCGCGTAGCGTGCCCCCAGGTCGACGGGGTCGCCCTCGTCGAGCTCGGGCGCCTCGTCGAGCTCGGCGTGGCTGCGCATCGAGGCGTTCGCGCGCAGGCCGCGAACGCGCTGCCACGGCCCGTCGGCCTCGAAGACGGGCGCGAAGTGCGTGGGGTGGGCGCAGTTGACCATGTAGTAGGCCGGCCCGGCACCGGTCGCGTCGTCGACCGCGGCGATCGCGTCGGCGAGCGGCTGGCCGCTCGGCAGGCGGCCGTCGGTCTCCACCGTGAACGACACGACGACGGGGAGGCCGACGTCCGCCGCCGCCTGCGCGACGCCGATGGCCTCCTCGGCATAAGTGATCGTCATCGCGGTCACCAGGTCGGCGGCCGTGTCCGCGAACGTCGCGATCTGCGTGGCGTGGTATGCGCGCGCCTCGTGCGCGCTCAGCCGCAGGGCGGGGTCGTATGCGTCGTCCTGCGGGCCGATGAGACCGCTGACGACGATCGGCGCCACGTCCGCGTGCTCCTCGCGGAGCTCCTCCATGAGCGCGACGCCCCGCCGGTTGATCCAGTCCAGCTGCTCGTCGTCATAGCCGAGCTGGGCCGCCCAGCGGGGGCTCGCGCGCCACGTCGGGGTCTCGAGCACGAAGCCGGCGCCGGCCTCGCGCGCGAGCTCGAGGAACGGCTCGTAGTAGCGCCGAATCGTCCGTCTCCCTGGCTCGCTCCCCAGGAGCGGGAAGGCGGCGAAGGCCGGGAGCTCGAGGCCCTCGTGGAAGACGAGCACGGTCTCGAGGCCGCTGTCGGTGAGGAACAGGCCACCATCGAGCTGCGGGAGCCGATCGCGGTACGTCATCGACCAGATCCTACGCGCTGTCGGGGCAATACGCCAGCCCGGGCGGAGTCAGGCCGCGATCGCGCTCGCCGCGCCGGCCCGCGAGAACTCGAGCGCGGGATCGTCCATGGGGGCGCGCCGCACCGACCGCCGGTCGCGTGCGTAGTTCTGCTCACGGCGCCACGGGTCCTTCGACCCCTGCCTCGGGAACTGGTCGATCGCCCGCATGATGTAGCCGGACGTGAGCTCGGAGAACGGCACGCCGGTGACCGCCGGATCGCGGTTGCGCGGCGTGCAGCTCGCGTAGCCGTGCCGATCCATGTGCC
>DATNGY010000389.1:0-3503 GCA_035605735.1 Solirubrobacteraceae bacterium | reverse complement strand
GGAGGCGAAGAACGCCATCTGGTCTGTGCCCGCGATGAGCACGCGGCTCGCGTCGGCCACGGCGTCGATCGCGGCCTCGACCTCCGAGCGCGAGACGCGGCGGGCGGTCTCCTCGACGTTGACGTGGTCGGCCGCGACCGCGGTCTCGAACGGGCTCTGGTCGAGCGAGAAGAGCGGCGTCGCCGCGGTGGCCGACGAGCCGTTGGCGCCCGCGACGCGGCGGCGGTACTCGTCGCGCGCCTGGCTCTGGAGCTCGGGGAAGCCCTCGAAGCCGAGCGCCTGCGAGAAGCGCACGACGGTCGAGCTCGAGGTGCTCGCCCGCCGCGCGAGCTCCTCCGCGGTCTGGAAGGCGACCTCGTCGAGATGGTCGACGATGTACTGGGCGACGTCCTTCTGCGAGCGCGAGAACTCGTCGAAGCGCGCCTGGATGTAGGCCGACAGCGTCTGGTGTCCGCCCGCCTCGAGCGGGGCCGGCACGGTGGGGGATCCCGTCCGCTTCATGGGCAGCCCTCCATTCGACGGGGTGGCCGCCGCCTCCTCCCACGCCGGCGCCCGTCGTGTGACAGCTGTCACTCAAGAGCCCGTCGCTCGCTGCCGATAGGTGGGATGCAACATGGACGCACGAGAGCACGCATACCGGGTGTTGGCGATCATCGAACGCCAGCGCATGGAGGTGGGGGGAACCGCCAGCGACGGCGGACCCGGATGCGCGCCCGTGCGCCGGGGAGAGCAGCGGCTCGCGGCCGAGCGCGGCTGGGACGCCGCGCCGCGCCGCGAGGCGCTCGCCCCCGCGCTTCAGCGCGTGGCGAGCACCTGGTAGATGCCGGTGAAGCCGCTGACGAAGCCGTTGCGCGCGGCGCGCAGGTAGAGCCGCCAGACGCGGACGCGCTCCTCCCCGACGAGCCGCACGGCCTCGGCGCGGTGCTCGTCGAGCCGCTGCGCCCAGTGGCGGAGGGTCTCGGCGTAGTCGGGCGCGAAGCCCTCGACGTGGCGCGTCACGAAGCCGGCGCGCTCGAGCGCGAGCACGATGCGCGAGAGGTGCAGCGGCTCGGCGTCCGGGAAGACGTAGCGCTCCGAGAACGGGCCGGCGGCCGGATCGGTGTGGCGCAGACGGGCGATCCCGTGGTTCAGCAGCCGCCCGCCCGGCTCGAGCAGTTCCGCGAGCTGCCTGGCGTAGACGTCGATCTGGCGCTCGCCGACGTGCTCGACCATCCCGATGCTCGCGATCGCGTCGAAGCGCTCCCCGCGCAGCTCGCGATAGTCGGCGAGCCGGATCTCGACGCGCTCGCCCAAACCCGCCTCCGCGACGCGCTCGCGCGCGAGCCGCGCCTGTGAGGGCGAGAGCGTGATCCCGACCACCCGCGCGCCGTGGCGGGTAGCGGCGTGCAGCGCGAAGCTCCCCCACCCGCAGCCGACGTCCAGCACGCGGTCGCCCTCGGCCAGCCCGAGCTTGGAGCAGGTCAGCTCGAGCTTGGCCTCCTGCGCCGCCTCGAGCGTCTCGCCCGCGCGCGAGAAGAACGCGCAGCTGTAGGTCAGCGAGCGGTCCAGGATGAGCCCGAAGAAGTCGTTGGAGACGTCGTAGTGGTGGCGCACCGCCCGGGCGTCGCGCTCGGGCGTGTGCGGGCGCCCGTCGGGCCGCAGCTCGGCCGCGGGCGGCGCCGGCGGGAGGGCGAGGCCGGCGGCGGCGACGGTCGCGAGCGCGAGCCGCGCCCGGGCGGCGCGGTCGAGCGCGGGCGCGCGCCACGTACCGAGCACGCGCATCATCGCGTCGAGGTCGTCGACCTCGATCGCGCCCGCGACGTACGCGCGGCCGATCCCGAGCTGCCCGGGGGCGCGCAGCGCGTGCCCCGCCGCCGCGGGCGAGCGCACGAATAGCCGCGGCGCCGGCGCGTCGCCGTTCGTCGTGGCCGGCACCTCGGTGCCGTCCCAGAAGGCGACGGCGAAGGGACGGTCGGGAAGCGAACGTTCGAGCTGCCGGCGGATGGGGACGGTTTTGGCCAGCGCCATGAGGGGGAAAGTACTCGGCTGCTAGGTTCCCCCGCCTTCCGACCGAAGGAGCCCCACGGTGAGCGCTCAGGCTGCACCGCCGGAGACGCCCGCCGGCACCATACGCGACGATGTCCAGCCCGTCGCGAACGAGACGCTTCACCGCACCCTCACGGGTGCGATCACGGTGATCCCCTTCGTCGGGCTCGGCGTGGCCGCCTGGCAGGCGTGGAACGACCTGCTGCACTGGCACGACCTCGTGGTGTTCGCGATCGTCTACGCGCTCACCGGGCTCGGCGTGACAGTCGGCTTCCACCGCCACTTCACCCACCGCAGCTTCAAGGCGCATAGCGTGGTGCGGGCGACGCTCGCGGCGCTCGGCTCGGCGGCCATCGAGGGTCCGGTCATCTCGTGGGTAGCGGACCACCGCAAGCACCACGCGTTCTCCGACGAGGAGGGCGACCCCCACAGCCCGCACGTCGGCCACGGCGGCGGCGTGGGCGGCGCGCTGCGCGGGCTCTTCCACGCGCACATGGGCTGGCTGTTCATCCATACGCAGCGGGGGTCGAAGGAGCGCTACGCGCGTGACCTGATGGCCGACCCCATCGTCCGCTTCGTCGATCGCACCTTCGTCGTGTGGGCGCTCGGCGGGCTCGGGTTCGCGTTCGTCCTCGGGTGGGTTCTCGGCGGGACCCTGACCGCGGGGCTGACCGGCCTGCTCTGGGGCGGCGCGGTGCGCATGCTCGTCGTCCACCACGTCACCTACAGCATCAACTCGCTCTGTCACGTCTTCGGCCGCCAGCCGTTCGAGACCGGCGACGAGTCGCGCAACCTCGCGTGGCTCGCGCCGTTCACGTTCGGCGAGGCCTGGCACAACAACCACCACGCGTTCCCGACCTCGGCGGTCCACGGGCTACGCCGCGGCCAGGTCGACTTCTCCGCGGTGGTCATCGGCGTGCTGGAGCGCCTCGGGCTCGTCTGGGACGTCGTCCGCGTCCCGCCCGAGCGGATGGCCGCGCGCGCCCGGACGCCGTAGCGCTCGCTACCTTCGCTCGATGCGCCTTCGCGTCGTGCTGCTCGCGGCGGTGATGCTCGCGACCTTCCCCGCCGCGGCGGGCGCGGCCCCGCGGGTGACGTTCGTCGGCGACTCGGTTCCCGCCTCGCTCAGCTACGTCCCGGCGGCCCGCGCCGCGCTCGCCCGCGGCCTGCGCGTGCGCTTCGACCTTCGCGTCTGCCGCCGGCTCGTGGCGCCCAGCTGCCCGTACCAGGGCTCGACGCCGCCCACGGCCCTGCAGGCGGTGCGCGCGCTGGGGACGCGCGTCGGCGACGTGCTGGTCGTCGACGTCGGCTACAACGACTCGGCCGCCGGCTACGGCTCGGGGATGCGCCGCGTCGTGCGCGCGGCGCGCGCGCAGGGCGTCCGCGCCGTCGTCTGGGTGACGCTGCGCCAGGCCGGGCGCTACCGGAGCGAGTACGTCCGCGCCGACGCGGCGATCCGCGCCGAGGCGGCGCGGTGG
>DATNGY010000388.1:0-2508 GCA_035605735.1 Solirubrobacteraceae bacterium | reverse complement strand
GGCGGCCGAGGCGGCGTCCGCCGCGCCACTGCTCCGCGCGCGAGCGCGCCTGGCCCAGGGGAAGGCGCTGGCGGCCGCGGGCGAGCGCCGCGCGGCGATCGACGCGCTCGTCCTCGCCGAAGCCGAGCTCGACCGCTTCGGCGCGGTGCGCCGCCGCGACGAGGCCGTGCGGGAGCTGCGCCACCTCGGCCATCGCGTGCTGCGGCCGGCACGCGAGGCGAGCCGGGGATCGTTGGGGCCGCTCACGGCGCGCGAGGCGGAGATCGCCGAGCTCGTCGCTGCCGGACGCACGAATCGGGAGATCGCCGACCAGCTCGTCCTGAGCAGCCGCACGATCGAAGCGCACCTGCGCAACATCTACGGCAAGCTCGACCTCCGCTCGCGCGTCGAGCTCGCGCGCGAGGTCCAACGCGCCGAGCGGCCTATCGACGGCCCTTAGTGCACCAGCGTGTCGAGCCGCGCGCGCTCGAGGCAAGCCACGCAGTGGTCGTCGGCCTCCTGACGCAGGAGCGCGACGAAGGGTTCGGCGGCGGGCGTGCGATAGCCGCTGGGCAGGAGCACGACGACCCGGCGGCGGGGACCGTCCTGGAGCGAGCGCAGGACGACGTCCTCGCGCGCCGTCGCGATGGCGAGGCCCGGGATCAGCGCGATCCCGACGCCCGCCGCGACGAGCCCCTGCTTCCCGACCCACTGCTCGGTGCCGAAGCGGATCCGCGGCTCGAAGCCGGCGGCCGCCGCGGCCCGGTCGAGCGCCCGCCGGCAGTCGGCGTGCCGGGCCTCGATCCACGTCTCGCCGGCGAGGTCGCGCAGTCGCAGCCGCGGCCGGCGCGCGAGCGGATGGTCGATCGACAGCGCGACGAGCAGCGGGTCGTCGATGAGCTCGACGACCTCGAGGCCGCCGGCGTCCACGCCCGCGTCGATCGAGCTCGCGACCACGAGGTCGAGCTCTCCGGCGCGCAAGGCCGGCAAGTTCTCAGAGCTCGTGGCCTCGACGAGCGAGAGCTCCACGTGCGGGCGCGCGCGCGCGAAGGCGGCCACCGCGCGCGGGACGACGGTCGCGTTGGCGGTCGGGAAGGAGCCGATGCGCAGGCGGCCGTCCTCGGCGCGCGCGACCGCCTCGAGCTGCGCGCGCGCAGCGGCCATGCGGTCGAGGATCGCCTCGGCGTGCTCGAGCAGCACGCGGCCCGGGTCCGTGAGGCGGATCCCGCGCGGCGTGCGCTCGAGCAACTGCGTTCCCGCCTCGCGCTCGAGCGTGGCGATCTGGCGCGAGACCGCGGGCTGGGTGAAGCTCAGGCGCTCGGCCGCGGCGGAGATCGAGCCGTGCTCGGCCACGGCACGGAAGACGTTGAGGCGAGCGGCGTCGAACATCCTCGCAGCCTACAGCCATGACGCGTGCTTATGCCGGACACGAGGGATCGTCATTTGCGTGCATGGCATCGCCGCGCGACCATGACCTGCGATGACGCAGCCGAACCAACTGGTCTACCGCACCGCCGAGCGTCGGCTCGTCGACCGCCGTCCGCCCGGTCCCCGGCCTTCCCTCCTCGCGCGCCGGGGGGCGGCGCGGGCGGCCAGCGACCCGAGCTAACCGGCGGGCTGCGGCTCGGCGTCCGGGACCGCGGCCGCCTCCGGCGCCCGGCCGCGCGGCACGGCGACGAGCGCGACGACGAAGGCCACGGCCATGACCGCGGCCATGATGAAGAAGACCGTGCGCAGCGAGTGCGCGAAGTCCAGCTGGACCGCGTCGAAGAGCGCTAGCGCCTGCAGACCGGGGACCGCGATGGCGACGATCGTCTGGTCGATGAACATCATCGCCACGACAGCGATCATCGCCGCGAGCGTGAGCCCCTTCGCGCCCGACCGGTTCACCCGGCGACGCTAACTCATGCCTCGGGGCCGCGGGCGGCCTCGCCGAGCAGCGCGCGGGCGATCACGAGGCGCTGGATCTCGCTCGTGCCCTCGTAGATCTCGGTCACCTTCGCGTCGCGGTAGAAGCGCTCGGCCGGGAACTCCTTCGTGTAGCCGTAGCCGCCGAGGACCTGGATCGCCTCGCCCGTCCAGTGGCGCGCGACGCGCGAGGCCAGCAGCTTGGCCTGCGCGCCCTCGACCGTGTGCGGAACGCCCGCGTCCTTCAGCCGCGCCGCGCGCCAGGTGAGCGCGCGCGCCGCCTCGATCTCGGTCTGCATGTCGGCGAGCTTCTGCTGGATCGCGCCGAAGGCCCCGATCGGGCGGCCGAAGGCGGTGCGCTCGCGCGCGTAGCCCACCGCGAGCTCGAGCGCGGCCTGCGCGATGCCGACGGCCTGCGCCGCGATCCCGATCCGCCCCCCGTCGAGCGTCGAGAGCGCGATCCGCATCCCGGCGCCGGGCTCGCCGAGGCGCTCGCCCGGCACGGCCTCGAGCGCGAGGTCGGCCGTCGAGGAGGAGTTGAGGCCGAGCTTCTCCTCCTCGCGCGTCGCGCGCAGCCCCGGCGCGCCGCGGCGCACGACGAACGCCGACGGCCGTCCGCCG
>DATNGY010000387.1:0-2524 GCA_035605735.1 Solirubrobacteraceae bacterium | reverse complement strand
AGCTGCCGATCGGCGTCAGTGTCTCGTTCTTGATGAGGACCTCGCGCTGCAATGCCGTCGACAGCTGTTGATCGACGAACTGAGGCGTGTCCAGAAAGGCAGGGTCGATCCTGTCGACGGCGGCCTCGATCCGCGCGAGCGAGAGGTCGGTGGGTCCGTCGCCGGGGATGGTCATCGGGCGGTCCGGCATTGGTCGTGGCGGCGTAGCCATGCGATCTTGAACGGTAGGTCGTCTCGTGCGTATCCGGGTGGCTGAGGTGGCGCGGACGCCGCGGCGCGTGCGAGCCCGCGGTCGCGCTCGGCATCGAGGGGCGGGAGAGCGCAGGCGCGGTCGCCGCGCGCCCGCTTGCCGGGTCGGCGTGCTGAGAAAAGCGCCACATGGGCGCCAAAGCCAGCACGCCGCCCCCAGACGGGCGCCGCGCGCCGCGCCTCGATGCTGTGGAGGCCGGTTGATCGTCCTCACGCTCGAGGGCGACCAGATCTCCGCCATGACCCGCTCCCTGGATCGCAGCTTGAGCGCCTCCGGTCAGCGCGCCGGGCGGAGTGCGATCCAGCTCTTGACCAGCGGTCCGAGCCGCTCGGGGACTGCGGGGCCGAAGAGCGCCTCGACCTCGGCGCGGCGCAGGAGCTCGATCTGCTCCCACTCGCCCGCGGCGCCGAGGCGCCAGTAGGCGCGGCGCGCGCGCGCCGGCAGCCAGTGGGCGAACGGCAGCAGCGCGTGAGGCTCGATCGGGAACGACCACGCGGGCGTCTGCACGTACCAGCCGCGGGCGACGCGGCGCAGCTCGGCGGCGAAGCGCGCACGGCGGGGTGGGGCGACGTGCTCGATGACGCTCGAGGCGTAGGCGAGATCGAAGGCGCCGTCGTCGAAGGGCAGGCCCGCGCTCGCGTCGGCGCGGACGAACGGTCCCGGATAGGCGGGGCGGTCGACGAGGTCGACGCCCGTGACGTCGAGGCCGGGCTCGAGCGCCCGCAGCCCGAGCGCGCCGCAGCCCACGTCCACTACCCGCATCCCCGGCTGCAGCCCGGTGAGCGCGAAGAACCGCGCGTGCCGCCGTGCGCGCGCCCGCGCGGCCACGGGCGAGGCGATCCGGGCGCGGACGCGACCGCGCGCGGTGGCGTAGACGTCCGGCGGCGCTGGCATCGGGCCAGGGTAGGGCTCGTACACTCAGCGGATGGCCTCGCAGCGCCAGATCCACGTCGGCTCCGTGCCCATCGGGGGCGGCGCGCCCGTCAGCGTGCAGACGATGACGAAGACCGAGACCGCGAACCTCCAGGCCACCATGGAACAGATCCGCACGGTGGCCGACGCGGGCGCGGACATCGTCCGCGTCGCGGTGCCGCGCGAGCCGGACGTCGAGGCCCTGCGGACGATCGTCGTCGAGTCGCCGATCCCGGTCATCGCCGACATCCACTTCAACCACACTCTCGCGCTGAAGGCGATCGAGGCCGGCGCCCACTGCGTGCGCATCAACCCCGGGAACATCGGCGGCGCGGACAAGACGGCCGAGGTCGTCGCGGCGGCCAAGCGCCACGGCACGCCGCTGCGCATCGGGGTCAACTCGGGCTCGCTGCCCAAGCACCTACGCGACCTCGAGTTCTCCGCTCCCGTGGAGGCGCTCGTCACCGCCGCCGCCGAGTTCGTCGAGCTGATGCACCGCCTCGACTTCTACGACTTCAAGGTCTCGATGAAATCGACGAGCGTGCCGAACACGATCGCCTCGAACCGCATGCTCGCCGAGCGCATCGACCATCCGCTGCACCTCGGGATCACCGAGGCGGGCACCAAGTGGTCGGGCTCGCTGAAGAGCGCGGTCGGGCTCGGCACGCTGCTCGCCGACGGCATCGGCGACACGATCCGGATCTCGCTGTCGACGTTCCACGCCGAGGAGGAGGTCAAGGTCGCCTGGGAGATCCTCAAGGCGCTCAAGCTCCGCGAGCGCGGCCCGGTCCTCATCGCCTGCCCGACCTGCGGGCGCCTGCAGTTCGACATGGACTCGGTCGTGGCCGAGGTCGAGCGGCGCCTGGAGGCCTACGAGGATCCGATCGAGGTCTCGGTCCTCGGCTGCGCGGTCAACGGCATCGGCGAGGCGCGCCACGCGGACTTCGGGATCACCGGGGCCAAGGACGCCGGGATGATCTTCTCGAAGGGCGAGCCACTGAAGAAGGTGCCGACCGATCGGCTCGTCGACGAGCTCTTCAAAGAGATCGACCGGTTCTACGCCGCCGGCAAGCAGGTCGTGCGCGACGACGTCCGCGCGGCCGAGGCGGCGGCGTGGCTGGCCGAGAACGAGGACGACACGCAGCTGACGCCGGAGCGTCTCGCCGCGCTCGAGGAGGAGGCCGCGCGGCTCGGCGAGGACGTCTCGCCGGTGGCCGGGCGGCGCTTCACGCGCGCCTGAGCGATCCGCGGCGCCCGGCGCGCGAGCGACAGGATC
Organism: Solirubrobacteraceae bacterium; assembly: GCA_035605735.1. Classification (GTDB taxonomy): domain Bacteria; phylum Actinomycetota; class Thermoleophilia; order Solirubrobacterales; family Solirubrobacteraceae; genus JAOPZW01. The sequence continues at coordinate 86 of DATNGY010000387.1, read as the reverse complement.
GGCGAGCTCACGGCTCGCCAATCCTGCCTAACGCTTGCCTCAGCCGCCCGCAGCGCCGTGGCGCTCGGCGACCTTGCCCCAGTCGA
>DATNGY010000386.1:0-3483 GCA_035605735.1 Solirubrobacteraceae bacterium | reverse complement strand
AAGTCGAGCTCGCCGCGCTCGAACGCCTGCGCCGACCCCGTCATGTAGAGCCGCCAGACAGGGACGTGCTCGGCGCCGGCGAGGCGCAGCGCCTCGTCCTCGGGCGAGCATGGTCGCCGCGCATCATGTGCACATCCGCCGCGAGCAGGGAAGGCGCAGATCAGGCTCCGCGACTGGGCACGGCCGCGGATGTCTGCGCGCGGACCGGCAGGGCGCACGGCGCGCCGAGCTTGAGCACGAACCGCCGGCGGGCCTCGTGGTAGCTGCGGTCGGCTCCGAAGAAGCACTCGTGTGAGCGGGCGAGCTCCTCGGCGCGGTAGGCATGCAGCGGCTTGATCGCCTCGTCGCGCGCGCGCTGGGCGTGCTTGTCCTCGAGCCAGGCGCCCACGCCGGGGCCGCCGGCCAGGCGCTCGGCGAAGCCCCGGACCTGCGCCCGGAAGGCGTCGAGCGTCGCGCCGAACGCGCCGTCGAGCAGACCGATCGCGACGGCGCGCCTGGTCCCGATCGGCTCGAACGGCGCGGACGTCAGGCGCGCGGTCATGACCTCGCCGGCGCGGCGGGGCAGCAGATAGGTCCAGTACTCCGAGCCGTAGAGCCCGCCCATGTGCCGGTAGTAGGGGTTAAGCACGACGTCCTCGCGCGCCACCACGTGGTCGGCCGCGAGCGCGAGCGGGACGCCGCCCGCCGCGGCGTCGCCGGCGAGCGCGGAGATCACGACGTGCGAGTCGGTCTCGACGATCGCTCGCACGAGGTCGTCGATCGCGTTGAGGTTCGCCCACGACTCGGCCGCCGGGTCCTCGGCGGCCTCGATGACGTTGAGGTGGATGCCGTTGCAGAAGAAGTCCGCGCCGCCCATGAGCGCGATGACCCGCGTCTCGCGCCGGGAGCGGGCGTAGCGGTAGGCCTCGAGCAGCCGGCGGCACGCGTCGGTGCTCATCGCGCCGTTGTAGAAGTCGAAGTGCAGGTAGCCCACGCCGGCGTGCTCCTCGTAGGCGATCTCGCGGTACGTCTGCTCGCCGGGAGCGGAGTGGAGGGGAGCCCCGATCTCCGGGACCTCGAGCGCGACGCCGGCGAGCTCGAGGGCGCGCGTGGCCGGCAGCTTGAAGGCGCCCGGGCCGGGGTGCTTGAGGTGCGTGATCCAGACGGCGCCGTCGACGGTCGCGCGGCAGATGGCGCCGGTGCGCTGCGCGACGATGTCGCCGGCGCGCCCGCCCAGCGCGGACTCGCGGTGGACGCCGAAGACGTGGAACTCGGCGCCGGCGATCGTGTCGAGGACCCCGGGATGACCCTCGCCGGCCCGGACCTTGCGGACGACCGCCGCAGTCGGGTCCGAGGTCCAGTCGATCGCGCGGACGTCCTGCGTCATCAACGGGCGGCCGCGACCCGTCGTTCGGGGATCGGCGGCGTCGAGCGGCTCGCCCGAGCCGCCGGCGACGAGCTTGCCGACCGCCTCGACGAGCGCCTCGGTCGCGGCGCGGCGGACCTCGTGACGGTAGAGGCTGCTCTTCCCGGCCGCTCGCGTGCGAAAGGCGCGGGTCGCCCAGACGTCGCCGGCGTCGACGTCGCCGGTCGCCTCGAGCACGGTCGCCCCCCAGTCGCTCGCGCCGAGCTCGATCGCCCAGTCCAGCGACGAGGGGCCGCGGTCGCCGCGAGGACCGGGGTGAACGACCAGGCAGCGGTACGCGGACCAGATCGACTCCGGGATGAGCTTCTTCAGCATCGGGCAGACGATCAGCTCGGGCTCGTGCGCCGCGACGGCCGCCTCCATCGCCTGCGCCGAATCGACCACGGCGACCGTGACCTCGTGCCCGAGCTCGGTCAGCGCGATCCAGGCGCGCTGGCTGAGGCTGTTGTGGGCCGAGACCAGGAACAGCACGCGCAGCGAGCCAGACAAGAGTGATCGTCCCCCCGGAGATCGTTCGGATCGGTTGCACGAGAGGACGGTCGGCGGGCGGGATCCTTCCCGCGGTCCCTTACTGCACGCGGCGGATGTGGCCCTTGACGACCTCCTCGAGCATCGCGTCGATGGGCGGCCACGGAAACGTGGGCAGCGCGTGACGGAGCGTGACCATCCCGTGCATCTCGACCCAGACCGACGCGGCGACGGCGTGTGGGTCGCGCTCGTCCCCGGGGCGCAGGCAGCGGGCGACCGCGCGTACGAGGTCGTCGAAGGCGGCGTCGCCGAGCGCGGGGTCGATCCCGCCCGCGCCCTTCTCGTGACGCGCACCGAAGATCGTCGCGTACTGGCCCGGGCGCTCGAGCGCGAACGCGAGGTAGGCGTGGCCCATGGCGAGCAGCTGCGCGTCCGGATCGCCCTCGTGGGCGCGCTCGGCCGCGTGCAGGTAGCGGCGCAGCTCAGCGAACGAGCGGTCGAGGACCGCGGACAAAAGCTCCTCGACGCCCGCGAAGTGCAGGTACAGCGCCGACGGCGAGACACCGGCGCGGGCCGTGACCGCGCGCACGGACACGGCCCGGGCGTCGCCGCGCTCGCGCAGCAGCTCGCCCGCGGCGTCCAGCAGGTGCTCGCGCAGGCGACCGCCCTCGCCGCGCGGGTTGCGGCGCCTCAGGGGCGTGGTAGCCATCGGACCGCACCCTACCGCGTTGACTTGACAGATGTACATGTACGGTTGTACACCTCGGCGTCATGCTCTCCTGGCTCGCCGCTCGCGCCATCCGCCGCCCGCGGCGGGTCGCGCTCACCGCGCTCGTCGCGTTCGTCGTCTTCGTCGTGCTCGGCGGCCCGGCCGCCGGCGCGCTCGACGCGGGGAACGACTTCGAGGACCCGGGCGCGCCGTCCGCGCACGCGCGGACGCAGATCGAGCGGGCGACCGGCGTCGCGCCGTCGCCCTCGGTGCTCGCGGTCGTCGACGCCGCGCGCGGGACACCCGCGGTCGAGCGCGCGCGCCGCACGCTCGAGAATGCGCCGGGCATCGCCCGCGCAACGGTCACGGCGTCTCGCGGCGACGTCACGCTCGTCGCCGCGACGCTGCGCGCCGACGCCGACCAGGGCGACGTCGTCAGCGACCTCGACGACGCGTTCGCCGCCCGCCACGACGTGACGCTCGGCGGCCCGGCGTTCGCCAACGAGCAGGTCGGCGAGCAGGCGCGCGAGGACCTCGCGTTCGCCGAGCTGCTCGCCTTCCCGCTGCTCGCGCTGCTCGCCGTGCTCATCTTCCGCGGCGTCGCGGCGCTGCTCCCGCTCGCGGTCGGCGCGGCCAGCGTCTTCGGCGCCTTCACCGTGCTGCGGGGCGTCAACCAGGTCTTCCCGCTCTCCGTCTTCTGCCTGAACCTCGTCATCGGCGCGGGCCTCGGGCTCGCGATCGACTACAGCCTCTTCCTCGTCTCGCGCTTCCGCGAGGAGCTCGGCCGCGGCGCCGACGTCGCGGCGGCGGTGCGTACGACGATGAGCACGGCCGGGCGCACGGTCGCCTACAGCGCGGTGACCGTCGCCGCCGCGATGGCCTCGCTGCTCGTATTCCCGCT
>DATNGY010000385.1:0-4605 GCA_035605735.1 Solirubrobacteraceae bacterium | reverse complement strand
GCCCGCGGGCGCGCAGGGCCAGCAGCTGCGAGTAGGCGTTGCGCGAGCGGTGGCAGCGGTACGGGCGCCCGCGCACGGCCGGGTAGTAGCCGCCGACGCCCTCGCCGCTCTGGTAGGAGTCGCCCATCGCCACGTAGCGCTTGCGCGTCGGCGTGGAACGCGGCGGCGGAGGAGGCGGCGCGGAGCGGCATCGCGGGGCGCCGTCGATGAAGCCGTCGGTGTAGGTCTTGATGTAGTGGTCGGGGACGTAGTAGGCGCCGACCTTGTCCCAGATCTGGCTGCCGTACGCGGTCTCGCCGGTCGTCTGGCAGGCGATCGCCACCCACCGGCCGGCCTTGAGGTAGTCGACGACCGCGCGCGGCTCCAGCCGCGGCGAGGTGCGCCCGTCGAGGTTGACGCGCACCAGGTAGGTGTTGTCGGCCGCCCACGGGCGCAGGCTCGTGACTCTGTCGGCCCGCGCCGCGGGCGCGGCCATCAAGAGCAGCAGCGCGGCGCACAGCACCACCCGCAGCCGCAGGTCTGGACCGGGCATCGCGGAACCGTATCGGTCATCTGCGCTTCGGTCCGCCGAGGATCGCCCGAACGCCGCACCCGGCCGCCGTATCGTCTCGGCCCGTGGCCATCCTCGTCGACCCGCTGCGCGACTACCCCGCCGCCGGGCTCCGGTTCACCCGCTGGTGCCACCTCGCCAGCGACGCGGGCTTCGACGAGCTGCACCTCTTCGCGCGCGCGCTCGGGATCCCTCGCCGCCGCTTCCAGGGCGACCACTACGATCTGCATCCCGCGCTGCGCGCGCGCGCCGTCGCGCTCGGGGCGCACGAGGTCGCGACGGGTGAGCTCGTGCTGCGCATGGCCGGTCCCCGCGGCGACCGGGCGCGCGCGCGGCGCGCGCGGTCGAGGGCGGCGGGGTGATGGCGCGCCCGTGGCGCATCATGGGCGTGCTCAACGTGACGCCCGACTCGTTCTCCGACGGCGGCGAATGGTTCGAGCGCGCCGACGCGATCGCTCACGGCCGCGAGCTCGTCGCCGAGGGCGCCGCGATCCTCGACGTCGGCGGCGAGTCGACGCGGCCGGGCTCGGACCCGATCCCGGCGGACGAGGAGCAGCGCCGCGTCGTGCCGGTCATCGCCGCGCTGCGCGACGCCGGCGTGCAGCTCAGCGTCGACACGACCAAGGTTGCGGTGGCGCATGCGGCGATCGCCGCCGGCGCGTCGTTCGTCAACGACGTCACGGCCTTCCGCGCCGAGCCCGAGCTCGCGGGCCTCGTCGCCGACGCGCGCTGCGAGTGCTGCCTCATGCACATGCGCGGGACGCCGCGCACGATGCAGGACGACCCCCGCTACGACGACGTCGTCGACGACGTCCGCGCCTTCCTCGAGGAGCGCGCGGCGTTCGCGATCGGCGAAGGGATCGACGAGGCCCGCATCGCCGTCGACCCCGGGATCGGCTTCGGCAAGACGGCGCGCCACAACCTCGAGCTCCTGGCGCGCCTCGACGAGCTCGCCGCCCTCGGCTTCGCGGTGCTGCTCGGCGCGTCGCGCAAGTCGTTCCTCGGGCGGATCACGGGGCGCGCGGACCCGCACGAGCGCGTCGCCGCCACGGTCGCCACGAGCGTGCTCGCGGTCGAGCGCGGGGCCTCGATCGTGCGCGTCCACGACGTTGCGCCGACGCGCGATGCCCTGCTCGTGACGGCTGCTACGTTGGGCGCCCATGGCGCCTGACGATCTCTCCGACGAGGACCTCGACGACGCCTACGGCGACGAGGAGGCGCCGCAGACCGAGGTGACGATCGAGGTCAGCGGGCTCTCGCTCTATACCCACCACGGCGTCAGCGAGGCCGAGCGCGAGGTCGGCCAGCGGCTCGTCCTCGACCTGCGCCTGGAGGTCGGCGAGTGCGACGCGACCGTGACCGATCTCGTCGAGGACACCGTCGACTACGCCAGCGTCTGCGACCGCGTCGCACTCGTCGCCCAGCAACGCTCCTACCGCACGCTCGAGCGCCTGTGCTCGGCCGTCGCCGACCGGCTACTCGGCGACTTCGAGGCCGACGAGGTGTGGGTCAAGGCGACGAAGCCCGAGCCGCCGATCCCGCTGCCCGTCCAGGAGGTCTCCGTCGAGATCTGGCGCCAGCGCGGCGACGAGGAGCGTTGACCGCCCCGGCGACCGGCTCGAGCGCGTTCGACCGCGCGACCGCCGTCGCCGCAGCGGGCGATGGGCGCTGGGCGGCGATCTGCCACCCCGACTGGGGCGTCCCGACCGGACCGAACGGCGGCTACCTCGCCGCCATCGTCCTGCGCGCCATGGAGGCGCAGTTGGGCGACTCCGAGCGCGCGGCGCGGTCGCTGACCTGCCATTACCTGCGACCGCCGGCGGCCGACGGCGTCGTCGTCGAGACCGTGATCGAGCGCTCGGGACGGACCGCGAGCACGGTGAGCGCCCGGCTCTTGCAGGGCGACCGGCTGTGCATCGTCGCGATCGCGGTGTTCTCCGACGCGCGCGAAGGCGCCGACGCGTGGTCGTCACCGCCGCCGCCGGCGCCGGCGCCGGAGCAGGTCCCATCGTTCCCGGTCGTCGCGGACAGCCCGTCGATGGCCGCGCACTTCGAGCTGCGCCCGGTCTTCGGCGGCCTGCCGTTCAGCGGCGCGGCCGAGGCGCTCACCGGCGGCTGGATCCGCCTCGCCGAGCCGCGGGCGCTCGACGCCCCGGCGCTGGCGCTGTTCTGTGATGCATGGCTGCCGGCGCCGTTCCCGCGCCTGCGCGAGCCAATCGCGGCGCCGACGCTCGAGCTCACCGTGCACTTCCGCGCGCCGGAGGTCGTGGCGGCGCTCGCGCCCGGCGAGCCGGTGCTCGGGCGCTTCGTCTCGCGCGCCGGGGCCGGCGGGTTCTTCGACGAGGACGCCGAGATCTGGAGCCGCGACGGCGTGCTGCTCGCGCACAGCCGCCAGCTCGCCCTCCTGTGACCGGCTACCTGGGCCTCGGCTCGAACCTCGGCGACCGGCGGGCGAACCTCCAGGCGGCCGTCGACGCCCTCGGCGTCCGCGGCGTCCACGTAGCGACCTCGTCGTCGGTCTACGAGACCGCGCCCGTCGGCGAGGTCCTCGACCAGCCGGCGTTCCTGAACGCGTGCGTGCGCATCGACACCGGGCTCGAGCCCGAGGCCCTGCTCGACGTCGCCAAGGCGATCGAGCGCGAGCTCGGCCGCGAGGCCGCGGGCGTGCGCCACGGGCCGCGGCCGGTCGACGTCGACATCCTGCTCCTGGGGCCGCGCGCGCACGAATCGCCGCGCCTGCGCGTCCCGCATCCGGCGCTGCTCGAGCGCCGCTTCGTCCTCGTCCCGCTCCTCGAGCTCGACCTCGAGCTGCGCACGCCCGACGGCACGCGCCTGGCCGACGTGCTCGCGGCGATGCCCGTCGACGGCGGCGTGCGCCGGCACGGGCCGGCGCTCACGACGCCGTCAGCGCGGCCATGAGCCGGTCGAGGACCGTGCCGACCTCGGCACGCGCCGCTGCCGCGTCCTCGGCGGTCGCGACGTAGAGCGCCGCCTCGTCGAGCGCGCCGATGAGCACATGGGCGAGCGCCGTCACCGGCCCGCGAGGAAGCTGACCCGCGTCCATCGCCGCCCGCAGCGACCCCTCGACGAGCCCGAAGCCGTAGCGCAGCCCGATCGCGCGCCAGCGCTCGAAGCCGAGGACGGCGGGCGCATCGAGCAGGGCGATCCGGCGCACCTCCTCCTCGGCGCACGCGTCGAGCCACGCCTCGGCGCCGGCGCGCAGCGCGGCGACCGGATCCTCGGCGGCGGCGGCCGCCGCGGCGGCGACCAGACGCTGGGCGAGCTCGCCCTCGAGCTGCTCGAAGACGGCCGCGAAGAGCTCGGCCTTGCCGTCGAACTGGTGGTAAAGGGCGCCGCGCGTAACGCCCGCAGCGCGGACGATCTCCTCGGTGCCTACGCCGCCGAAGCCGCGCCGCGCGAAGAGGCGGCGAGCCGCGGTCACGAGGGCGGCGCGGGTGGCCTCCGAGCGTTCGACCTGGCGCGATCGCTTGACATACATACTGTCTGTATCCATTATGCCGTCATGACCGAGATCGACCTCCCGCAGGGGATTGTCCGGGTTCGCGACGACGGCGCCGGCCCACCGGTCGTCTTCGTGCACGGGCTCCTCGTCGACGGCGAGCTCTGGCGCGAGACCGCCGCCGCCCTCGTCCCCGCGCACCGCTGCGTCGTCCCCGACCTGCCGCTCGGCGCGCACCGCCACGCGATGCGCGCCGGCGCCGACCAGAGCCCACGCGGCGTCGCCCGGCTCGTCGGGGATCTCCTCGACCGTCTCCAGCTCGACGACGTCACCCTCGTCGGCAACGACACCGGCGGCGCGATCTGTCAGTTCCTGGTAGACGAGCGCCCGGAGCGCGTCGCGCGCCTCGTGCTCACGAACTGCGACGGCTTCGAGCAGTTCCCGCCGGCGCCGTTCGGCGCGATGGTGAAGGCGGCGCGCATCCCGGGCGCGCTGCGGACGATGCTCTTGCCCGCGCGCGCAGCGGTGGTCCGCCGCAGTCCCCTCGGCTTCGGCGGACTCACGACCCGGGGGCTCCCCGACGAGCTCACCGCGG
>DATNGY010000384.1:0-2768 GCA_035605735.1 Solirubrobacteraceae bacterium | reverse complement strand
GATGCCAACCACCAGGAGCGCGATCATGATCAGGACCGGAAGCACCATCCGCGTAGCCGGGATCGGGCCCCAGGCGATGACGAGGAGCACGAGCACCGCGGCGGCAGAGTAGACCGCGCCCGGCCGGAACCGCAACCAGGGGGCCGCGGAGCGCCGCACGGCGGTCGCCGGGCGCATCGGCCCGGCCAGCCACGCGGCCAGGATCGCAGGAATGCCGATGATGATCGTCGCCTGCGCGACGTCCCGCAGCATCCGCGTCGCGATCGACCACGCCGCGTCGGCCGCGGGGCGGACGGCGTCGGTGTTGACGAGGTTGTTGACGACGTACTGGCCGATCAGGTTGGCGGCGATCAGCACGACGATGCCGGCGACCACGAGGTCGATTCCGGCGAAGAGCAGCAACCGCCGCCGGCGGCCGCCCGCGAGGTAGACCGCGAGCGCGAAGAGCGCGATGGCGATCAGCGGCAGCACGAACGCCAGCCCCTTGAGCGCCGCGGCGCCGTCCTGCACGGTGCTGATCTGCTCCGAGGACATGATCTTGATCCGTCCGGCGTTCGGGGGGATCTTGTCGACGAGCGACCGCGGCAGCCCAAGTCGCTCCGCGATGCCGACGAGGAGCACGCGCAGGTCGAGCACGACCGCGTTGCCCGACGCCGTGATCGCGCCCGACTTGCCCTCGGCGATGTTGATGAACTGCTGCGCCGTGAGGCGGTTGGCCTGCTTCCAGGCCTGCTGGAAGCGCGGGCGCTCCAGCGCGCGGTTGACTCCGCGCTCGGCGAGCGTCCGGAGGCCGCCCGCGGCCTCGGGGGCCAGCGGCTTGAGTCGTGGCGGGAGCGCCCGCGCGAGCTCCGCGCTGACGTCGACGTTCGCGTAGGTCTGGTCGACCAGAAACGCCGACACCTGCGTGCGGATCTCGTCGTTCTCGAGCAACGCTGTGCTCGTGTCCGACCAGTTGTCGGCGTCGAGCACCTGCCGGTTCGCCCACACGGCGAAGATCGAGACGACCGTGAGGATCGTCGCCACGATCAGCAACGCGCGCACCACCCAGCGCCGCGTTCGCGAGGGCGTCATGTGCCCCATTGAAGGTCGAAGGCGGCGCGAGCGCATCGTCCGAATCGGATGACGCGTTTGGAGGCGGGCGAGGGCAGGAAAAGACGGCGGAGATGGCCCCCGCCGCCCCGCGAGTGCTCATCGTCGACGACCAGCCCTCGTTTCGCGGCGTAGCGCGGCAGCTGCTGGAGTGGCGCGGCTACGAGGTCGCGGGCGAGGCGGGCGACGCCGCCGAGGCGATCGACTGCGCCGAGCGCCTCGCGCCCGACGCCGTCCTGCTCGACGTGGGGCTGGGCGAGGACAGCGGCTTCGACGTCTGCAGCGCGCTCGTCCGGGCCCGGCCCGCGCTCGCCGTGCTCCTCGTCTCCAACGCCGACTACACGCACGTCGACGGGTGGGTGGCCGCGAGCGGGGCGCGCGGGTTCGCGCTGAAGTCGCGGCTGGCCGAGATCGACCTCGACGCGTTCTGGCCGACCCCGGCCCCGGCGCCGGCGTAGCCTCATCTCACGGCGGCGGCCGCCGCCAGCGCCCGCTCGATCCCGGCGTCGTCGACGTCGAGGTGGGTCACGGCGCGCACGCGCCGCGGGCCGATCGCGCCCATGCGCACGCCCGCGTCCTCGAGCGCCGCGCAGAAGGTCGGCGCGTCGGCGACCTCGAAGACGACGATGTTGGTCTCCACGAGCGCCGGGTCGAGCGCGATCCCGTCGAGCGTCGCCAGCCCCTCGGCCAGCCGGCGCGCGCGCGCGTGGTCGTCGGCCAGGCGGTCGACGTGGTGGTCGAGGGCGTACAGGCCCGCGGCCGCGACGACGCCCGACTGGCGCATCGCCCCACCGAGCATCTGCTTCCAGCGCCACGCCTCGTCGATCAGCGCCTGCGAGCCGGCGAGGCAGGCGCCGACGGGACCGCCGAGCCCCTTCGTGAAGTCCAGCCACGCGGTGTCGAAGCCGCTCGCCCACGTCGCGGCGTCGACGCCCGAGGCGACGACGGCGTTGAGCAGCCGCGCCCCGTCCAGGTGCGCGGCGAGGCCGAGGCGGGCGGCCAGGGCGAGCACGCCGCGGACGTCGTCCAGCGCCCAGACCCGCCCGCCGCGGACGTTCGTCGGCTGCTCGACGCAGACGAGCCGCGGCCGCGGGCCGTAGCGCCCGCGCGCGCGGCTCTCGGCGACGGCCGCCTCGAGCGCCGCGGGCGCGAAGCGGCCGGCGTCGCCCTCGAGCACGGTGATGACCGCTCCCGAGAGCTGCGCCGGACCCCCGCCCTCCGCGACGAGCGGGTGGTTGTCGGCTCCGAGGTAGAGCTCCTCGCCGCCCGGCCGCACGTGGAGGCGGATCGCGATCTCGTTGCACATCGTCCCCGTGGGCAGGAAGACCGCAGCCTCGTGTCCGAGCAAATCGGCGACCCGCGCCTCGAGCGCGAGCGTCGTGGGGTCCTCGCGTCGCTGCTCGTCGCCGACCTCGGCCGCGGCCATCGCCGCGCGCATCGCCGCCGTCGGGCGGGTCTGGGTGTCCGAGTAGAGGTTGACGAGCTCCACGCGGCCGTGAGCCTATGCGTCCGGCGCGGGCCGCAGCAGGTCCTTCTCGCGCACGACGTCCATCGCCAGCGTCTTGTAGCCGACGGTGTCGAAGACCACGGTGAGCTGCTCGCCCTCGCGGCGCCCGATCGTCCCCAGGCCCCACTCCGGGTGCTCGACACGCGCCCCGACGGCCAGCGCGTCGTCGCCG
>DATNGY010000383.1:0-13745 GCA_035605735.1 Solirubrobacteraceae bacterium | reverse complement strand
CCGTGAGCAAGGCGCTCGGCATGGACGTGCTGCGCCCGCGCGAGATCGAGGTCGTGCGCGGCCCCGCGGGCGAGCCGCTGGTGGCGCTGCACGGCGAGGCGGCCGCGCGGGCGGGCGCGCTCGGCGTCTCCGTGCATCTCTCGCTCACCCACACGGGCACCACCGCCGCCGCGGTCGCGGTCCTGCGATGACGCCGCCGGACTGGCTCGAGCCGCTGCCCGACGCCGAGCGCATGCGGGCGACCGATCGCTGGGCGATCGAGGAGCTCGGGATCCCGGGCGTCGAGCTCATGGAGCGCGCCGGCGCGGGGCTGGCGCAGGCCGTGGCGCGGGTCGCGCCGGACGGCCCGATCGCGGTCGTCTGCGGGAAGGGCAACAACGCCGGCGACGGCTACGTCGCCGCGCGGGTCCTGCGCGAGCAGGGCCGGGACGTCCGCGTCCTCGCGGTCGCCGACCCCGCGGAGCTGCGGGGCGACGCGGCCGAGCACGCGGCGCGGCTTCCCGGCCCCGCGCCAGAGCCGTTCGCGCCCGCGCGCCTGGACGGCGCGGGCGCCGCGGTGGACGCGCTGCTGGGCACGGGCGCGACGGGCGCGCCGCGCGGCGACGTCGCGGCGGCGATCGAGGCGCTCGTCGCGGCGGCGCTGCCGGTCGTGGCGGCCGACGTGCCGAGCGGCGTCGACGCCTCGACGGGCACGGTCGCGGGCGCCGCCGTCGCGGCGGCGGCCACCGCGACCTTCGGCGCCGCCAAGCCGGGCCTCTGGATCAGCCCGGGCAAGGCCCACGCCGGGGCGGTCACCGTCGTCGACCTCGGGATCCCAGCGGGGGCGCCGGTCGCGCCGGCGGACGTCGGCCTCATCGCCGACGGGCCGCTGCTGGCGGCCCTGCCGCGGCGCGGCGCCGGCTGGACGAAGTTCACGAGCGGTCCCGTGCTCGTCGCGGGCGGGTCGCGGGGGCTGACGGGCGCGCCGACGCTCGCGGCCGAGGCCGCGCAGCGCGCGGGCGCCGGCTACGTGACCGCCTGCGTGCCCGCGTCGGTCCAGGCGATCCTCGCGGGGCGCCTGCTCGAGGTCATGACGCGCGGCCTCCCCGACGCGGACGGCGCCCACACGGAGGCGGGCGTCGACGCGGTCCTCGAGCTCGCCGCGCGCGGTGGCGCGCTCGTCGCCGGTCCCGGCCTCGGTCGCACCGACGGCGCGTTCGCCTTCGTCCGCGCGCTCCTGCGCCGCGCGGACGTCGCGGCCGTCCTCGACGCCGACGGCCTCAACGCGCACGCGGGCGACCTCGGCGCGCTGGCGGGGCGCCCGGGCCCGACCGTCCTGACCCCGCACGAGGGCGAGCTCGCGCGGCTGCTCGAGGTCGACTCGGGAGCCGTCCAGGCGCGGCGCCTCGAGCACGCGCGGGCCGCCGCCGCGGCCGCGCAGTCGATCGTCGTGCTGAAGGGCGACGACACGCTCGTGGCGCGCCCCGACGGGCTCGTCGCCGTCTCGCCCGGCGCGACGGCCGCGCTTGCCACGGCGGGCACCGGCGACGTCCTCAGCGGCGTCGTCGCCGCCGTGCTCGCGCGCGGCGTCGACCCGTTCACCGCGGCCTGCGCTGCCGTACGGCTCCACGCCCGCGCGGGCGTCCACGCGGCCAGGCAGCGCGGAGTCGACGGCGTCATCGCGCGCGACGTCATCGAGGCGCTCCCCTTCGCCCGCTAGATTCGTGCCCTCGCATGGCCCGCGCCGTCGCCGACTGGGTGCCGTGATGGTCCGGGCGCTGGCCCGGGTCAACGTCGCGGCGATCGAGCGCAACGCGGCGCGCCTGCGCCGCGGCCTCGAGCCGGGTGCGGCCCTGTGCGCGGTCGTCAAGGCCGACGGCTACGGGCACGGAGCGACGCAGGCGGCGCGCGCCGCGCTGGCGGGCGGCGCGACCTGGCTCGGCGTCGCCACGGCGCAGGAGGCCGCGGCGCTGCGCGCCGACGGCGTCGGCGCCCGCGTCCTCGTCATGGGCGCGCTCTCCCCGGAGGAGCTCGACGTCGCCCTCCGCGCCGACGCCGACGTCGTCGCCTGGACACCGGGCTTCGCCGAAGCCCTCGCCGGCCGCCGCGCGCGCGCACACGTCAAGCTCGACACGGGCATGGGCCGCCTGGGGACGCGCGACCCCGCCGAGGCGACCGCGGTCGCCGAGCGCCTCGCGGCCGCCGACGGCGTCTCGCTCGTCGGGCTCATGACCCACTTCGCCACGGCCGACGAGCCCGACGACCCGTTCCTCGGCGAGCAGCTCGCGCGCTTCCGCGCGTGGGCGCTGCCGCTGCGCGCGCGCCATGCGGACCTCGTCATGCACGCGGCCAACAGCGCGGCGACGCTGCGCGAGCCCGCCTCGCACCTCGACCTCGTGCGCGCCGGGATCGCCCTCTACGGCCTCGACCCCTTCCACGAGGACGGCGCCGCGCGCGGCCTCGAGCCGGCGCTGGAGCTCGTCTCCTACGTCGCCGCCGTCAAGGACGCCGCGCCCGGCGAGACGGCCGGCTACGGCCGGCGCTGGCGCGCGGAGCGGCCCACCACGCTCGCGACGATCCCAGTCGGCTACGGCGACGGCGTCCGTCGCGGACTCACGAACAACGCCGAGGTGGCGATCGGCGGCCGGCGGTTCCCGCTCGTGGGGACCGTGAGCATGGACAACGTGACGGTCGACCTCGGCCGCGGCGGCGGGGGGGTCGCGGTCGGCGACGAGGCGGTGCTGATCGGGGCGGGGATCACGGCCGAGGCGCTCGCCCGGCGCCTGGACACGATCTCCTACGAGGTCGTCTGCGGCCTCGGCCCGCGAGTGCCGCGCGAGCACCATTCCGACGGGGCGCCGGCGTGATCGCCGAGGCGCTCGAGCCGGCGCTCGAGGGCGCGCGGGCGTGGCTCGTGGGCGGCGCGCTGCGCGACCGGCTGCTCGGGCGCGCGACCCCCGACCTCGACGTCGCCGTCGACGGCGACCCCGAGCCCGTCGCGCGGCGCCTCGCGCGCCGCGCCGGCGGCACGGCCTTCGAGCTCTCCGAGGCGTTCCGGGCCTGGCGGGTGGTCGCGCGCGACCACAGCTGGCAGGTCGACCTCACGCCGTTGCAGGGCGGCACGCTCGCGGCCGACCTCGCCGGGCGCGACCTGACGGTCAACGCGATGGCCGAGCCGGTGGGCGGGGGCGCGCTCTTCGACCCGCACGGCGGGCGCGCGGACCTCGACGCGCGGCGACTGCGGATGGTCGCCCGCGAGGCCTTCGCGGCCGACCCGCTGCGCGTCGTGCGGCTCGCGCGACTCGCCGTCGAGCTCGGCTTCGCGGTCGAGCCCACGACGGAGCAGGCCGCGCGCGCGCAGGCGCCCGCGCTCGCCGCCGTCGCCCCCGAGCGGCTGTTCGCGGAGCTCAGGCGGATCGTCGTGGCCGACGCCGCGCCGCGCGGCCTCGAGCTGCTCGACGCCCTCGGCGCCACGCGGCTCGTGCTGCCCGAGCTCGACGCCCTCCGCGGGGTCGAGCAGAGCCGCTATCACCACCGCGACGTCCACGGCCACACGGTCGAGGTCCTCGAGCAGGTCATCGCGCTCGAGCGCGACCCCGGTCGGGCGCTCGGCGCCGAGCTCGCCGAGCCGACCCGGGCGCTGCTGGACGCGCCCCTCGCCGACGGGCTGACCCGTGGCGGCGCGCTGCGCTTCGGGGCGCTCCTGCACGACGTCGCCAAGCCGCGCACCCGCGTCGAGCTCCCCGGCGGGCGCGTCGGCTTCCCCGGTCACGACGAGCAGGGAGCCGCGCTCGCGCGCGCGGCGCTCGAACGGCTGCGCGCGAGCGAGCGGCTGCGCGCGCACGTCGCCGCGCTCGCCCGCCACCACCTCCGCCTCGGGTTCCTCGTGCACGCGGCGCCGCTGAACCGCCGCGCGCTCTACGCGTACCTCGTGGCCTGCGAGCCGGTCGAGCTCGACGTGACGCTGCTGTCGGTCGCCGATCGCCTGGCCACGCGCGGGCGCAAGGCCGACGAGGCGATCGCGCGCCACCTCGAGCTCGCGCGGCAGGTCCTCGCCGCGGGCTTCGAGCGCCGCGCCGCAGCCGCGCGCGCGCCGCTCGTGCGCGGCGACGAGCTCGCGCGGGCAGTCGGCATCGAGCCCGGCCCGCAGCTGGGTGCGCTGCTCGAGGCGATCGAGGAAGCCCGCTTCGCCGGCGACGTCGCGACGCGCGAGCAGGCGGTCGCCCTCGCGCTCAGCCACCTTCGGCGAGCGCCTGCACCACCGCCTCGCACACCGTGACCGCGTCGAGCACGGTGTCGAGCGCGACGTTGTCGGGCACGTCGCTCGGCCAGTGGTAGTTGTCGGGGAGCTTGAAGCGGTTGACGGAGCCGAGCATCGCCGTCGGAAGCCCCGCCCGCAGCGCGATGAGCCCGTCGGTCGCGTTGCGGAAGCGCAGGCCGCGGCGCAGCGGGACCCCGGCGCGCGCGGCGCAGGTCGCGACGAGCTCCTTGAACGCGGCTGGGTACTCGCGCATGCGGAGCATCCCTTCGCCCTCGAGGAGGACGAGCTGCGGCGAGCCGACGGTGTCGACGCAGATCACGTGGGCGCCGGCGTCGCGGAGCGCGGCGCCGTGGCGGTGGACGAACGCCCGCATGCCTTCCATGAACGACTCCTCGGCGCCGGTCGAGACGAGCAGGACGCGGACGCCCGCCGCCGGCTGCTCGTGCAGGCGCCGCGCGAGGCCGAGCAGCACCGCCACGCCGCTGAGGTTGTCGTTGGCGCCGGGCACCGTAGGCCGGGTCCCGATCTCGGCGAAGACGGCGGTGGCGGCGAGCGCCATCCACGCCCCCGTCCGGCGCAGCCGCCGGCTCCCGAGCGCCGCCCCCAGCGCGACGAGCGCCGGCCCGGCGAGGACTGGCCACATGATCGGCGGCGTCGTGTCGGTGCGCGCGAGCAGCCGCGGGAAGCGCCGGCCCATGACCTCGCCGAAGCGCGGCGTGAAGACGATCCCCGTGTGCGCGGCGTCGTGGTGGGCGACGAGGACGACGGTCCGCGGGGCCGAGGCGTCGCCGAGCTCGCCGACGACGTTGGCGGTGCGGCGCCGAGGCATGGCTACGCGGCGGAACCACTGGCGCCCGCCGGTGACGTCGTCGGCGATCGCGGCCGCCGCGAAGGCTCCCGTCAAGAGCGCAGGGCGCCGGCGCCCGGCGAGCCCGGCGGCGGCCGCGAGCGCGCTCGGGAGCCCGAGCGGCCACCAGTAGGTGCCGTGGGCGCGCTCCTCCTCGACCCGGGCGGCGGCGCCCTCGGCGCGCAGGGCGTCGGCGATCCACGCGGCGGCCGCACGCTCGCCCGGCGAGGCCGAGGAGCGGTCGAGCGCGGCGAGGTGGCGGATCGCGCCGTCGAGCCGCTCGCGCAGCCCGGGCTCTGCGCGCGTCGTGGTCACGGCGCGGGCACGCTAGCGGATAGGCTTCGCCGCCATGGCCGCCGCCGATCCGAGCTGCCTCTTCTGCCGGATCGTCGCCGGCGAGGTGCCCGCAACCGTCGTCGACGAGGACGACCGGACGGTCGCCTTCATGGACATCAACCCGGCTACGCGCGGTCACGCGCTCGTCGTCCCGCGCGCCCACACGCGCGATCTGCTGGAGATCGCAGACGACGATCTCGCCGCCTGCGGGGCGGCGGCCCGGCGGCTCGCGGCGCGCGCCAAGAACGCGCTCGCCGCCGACGGGATCAACCTCATCAACTCGTGCGGCGCGGCGGCGTGGCAGACCATCTTCCACTTCCACATCCACGTCATCCCGCGCTACGACGACGATCCGCTGCGGCTCCCCTGGACGCCGACCGCGGGCGACGAGGACGAGATCGCCGCGGCCGGCGCGGCGCTGCGCGAGGCTGCGTGAGGTGGCCGTGCGCCTCGAGCGCGGCGGCGCGCTCGCCGAGCTCGTCGTCGCCGCTCCGCCGCTGAACCTCTTCGACCGCGCGCTCCTCGACGCGCTGCGCGAGGCCGTCGGCGAGCTCGCGGCCGACCCGCCGCGCGGGCTGCTCTTGCGCGCCGAGGGTCGCGTCGTCAGCGGCGGCGTCGACGTCAGCGTCTTCGACGGCCTGAGCCCGCAGGACGCCGCCGCGCTCTGGCGCGAGCTGCTCGAGCTCGTGCAGACCGTCGAGGAGCTGCCGTTGCCCACCGTGTTCGCGGCCCACGCGCTGACGCTGACGGCGGCCTTCGAGCTCGCCCTCGCCTGCGACCTGCTCGTCGCGGCGCGGTCGGCGCGCTTCGGGCTCGTCGAGCGCGTCGTCGGTCTCACGCCGTCGATGGGCGGCCCGCAGCGGCTCGCCGAGCGCGCCGGCGCCGCCCGCGCCCGCGAGCTCGTCATGACCGGCGAGCTCTTCGACGCGGCGACGCTCGAGCGCTGGGGCGTCGTGAATCGCATCTTCGACGACGACGGGTTCGAGGCGGCCGCGCGGGCGTTCGCCCGCGACCTCGCCGAGGGTCCGACGCGCGCGCACGCGGCGACGAAGGCGATCGTGCGCGCCGTCCGCGAGGGGGGCGCGCGGGGCGCCGACGCGGTCGTCCCCGAGCTCTCGGGCGCGCTCTTCGCGACCGAGGACCTGCGACGCGCCGTCCGCTCTTTCCTTCAGGATGGTCCGGGTCAGGCGACGTTCGACGGCCGGTAGGAGCCCGCTTCGCACCGGCGAAACTCCGCGTTGGGGTCAGGTGTTGCAATGCAGGTGACTCTCAGAACGAAGGTGGCCGCGGCTGTAGTCGGCGCGGCGCTCGCGGCGCCTGCCGCGGCGTCGGCCGAGGTGATCGAGGTCGGCAAGACCCTGCCCGCCGCCACCCCAAGCTGCCCCAAGAGCTGCCTGGCCCTGAGCCGCACGACGGGCTACCAGACGCGGGTCGACAACGTGACCGGGCTCACGCGCATCCCGGCCAACGGCCGGATCGTCGCCTGGACGGTCTCGCTGGGCAAGCCGGGCAAGAAGCAGATCTCCTTCTTCAACTCGAAGCTCGGCGGCGTCTCGCAGGCCCAGATCTCGGTTCTCCGCACGGGCAAGCATTACAAGGCGCGGACCGTGGCCGTTGGGGAGATCCAGCGCCTCGAGCCGTTCTTCGGGACGACGGTGCAGTTCCCGCTCGCGCAGTCGCTGCCGGTCCGCAAGAACTACGTCATCGCGCTGCGCGTGCCGACGTGGATCCCCGCCATGGCCAACGGGAGCGACACGACGACGTGGCGCGCGAGTCGCGGGCGCGGGACGTGCGAGGACACGGCGACCCAGACCGCGCAGTCCACCGGCCAGCTCGCGACGTACTGGTGCTTCTACAAGACCGCGCAGCTCACGTACAGCGCGACGCTCGTGACCAACCCGGTCCCGCCGCCGCAGCCGAAGAAGAAGACCTAGCGGGTCGACGTCACGAGATGACCGACTAGCGTCCGGTCACGGCGCGAGGCGCTCGCGGCGCCACGCGCCGTCGGCCTCGCGGAGATAGCGCACGCGGTCGTGCAGGCGACTCGGGCGCCCCTGCCAGAGCTCGAGCGAGGCCGGAGCGACGACGAAGCCGCCCCAGTGCGGAGGGCGGGGGACGGGACCGCCCGCGAAGCGCGCCTCGACCTCGGCGACGCGGCGCTCGAGCTCCTCGCGCCCGGCGAGGACCTCGCTCTGCGGCGACGCCCACGCCCCGATCTGGCTGTCGCGGGGCCGGGTGGCGAAGTACGCGTCGCTGTCGGCGTCGGGGAGCGGTCCCACCGATCCCTCGACGCGCACCGAGCGGTGCAGCTCGAGCCACGCGAACGTCAGCGCGGCGTGCGGGCGCGCGACGAGGTCGCGACCCTTCGCGCTCGCACGGTTCGTGAAGAACGCGAAGCCGCGCTCGTCGAGGCCGCGCAGGAGGACGACGCGCGCCGACGGGCGCCCGTCGGGCCCGACCGTCGCCAGCGTCATGGCGTCGGGCTCGACGACGCCCGCGTCGCGCGCCTGAGCGAGCCAGACGCGGAACTGGGCGATCGGGTCGGCGTCGACGGAGGCCGGATCGAGCGGCGCGCCCTCGTAGTCCACGTGGCGCGGGTCCAGCGCCACCGGCTGGATGGATCAGTTGCCCGGGCAGGCGCCCGGGTTGTTCTGGCAGAACTGGCTGAACTGGCCGGGGGAGGCGCCGCCGCTACCGCCGCTGCTCCCGCTCCCGCTGCTGCTGCCGCCCGAGCTCGTGCCGCCCGCGGTGGCACCGCCGCTGCGAGTGCCGCTGCTCGTGCCAGAGCCCGTCCCCGAGCCGGAGCTCGCGCCCGAGCCGGTCCCCGAGCCCGTCCCGGAGCCCGTCCCCGAGCCGGTGCCCGAGCCCGTCGCGCCGGTGCCCGAGCCCGTGCCTCCCGAGCCGGTGCCGCCCGAGCCGGTGCCTCCCGAGCCCGTCCCACCGGAGCCGGTGCCGGAGCTCGTGCCGCTGCCGGTGCCGGTGGCGCCGGTGCCCGACGGCGTCGTCGTCGTGGGCGTGGTCGACGTCGACGTCGTGTCGGTCGTCGACGTGCCGGTCCCGCCGCTCGACAGCGCCGACGCGTCGCCCGGCACCGTCAGGTCGGGCGTCGAGCGCGGCACCTGCCCGCCGTAGGTGTTGTCGCTCCCGCACGCGGCGAGCCCGGGAAGGGCGATGAGCGCACAGGCGCCGAGGACGAGGGGCGGGCGAAGGCGCATCGGCAGAGGGTAGACCGCCGCTAGGACGCGAGCGGCGCCATCCGGCGGCCGCAATTGGGGCAGTCGTTGAGGTCCTTCTGGCACATCTGGTCGCACCACGGGCAGAAGCGGAGGTTCTCGACCGTCCAGGGCAACCGGGACGCCGTCGGGGCGAGGGGCAGCACCTTGCCCACGACCTCGAGCTCCTCCCCGGTCTCGCGGTCGCGATAGATCTTGTCGGGCTCGGCCTCGACGAGGATCTCGCGACCGGTCGAGGGCGTGCGCAGGCGATAGAGCTGGCCGAGAGCCATGCCCGAACCCTACCGCGGGCTAGGGTCCCGAGCCGGTGCGCCTCCTCGTCTTCCACGGCTACCTGCTGCGCGGGACCGGCTCGAACGTCTACAACGCCCGCCTGGCGGCCGCGCTCGCGCGACGCGGCCACGCCGTCGAGCTGCTCAGCCAGGAGCGCCATCCCGAGCGGCTGGACTTCGTGGACGCGGTCGGGACGTGGGAGGGCGGCCGCCCGGCGGTCCGCGTGCTGCGCGAGCCCGTGCGCGTGACGGCGTGGCGCCCGGAGATCGGCGGCCTGCTGCCCGTGTACGTCGCCGATCGCTACGAGGGGCTCGAGGCGCGCACGTTCCTCGAGTGCTCCGACGCCGAGCTCGAGCGCTACATGGCCGCGAACGTCGCCGCCGTGCGCGACGTGTCCGCGCGGACGCGACCGGAGGCGGCGCTCGCCAACCACCTCGTGGCCGGGCCCGCGATCCTCGCCCGCGCCCTGGGCGACGACGTCCCCTACGCCGCGAAGATCCACGGCAGCGCGCTCGAGTACGTCGTCAAGCGCGACCCGGCGCGCTTCGGGCCGCTCGCGCGCGAGGGCCTGGAACCCGCGCGCGCGATCCTCGTCGGCTCGCGCCACACGGCCGAGAGCCTCTGGGCGGCGATGGAGGAGCCGACGCTCCCCGCGCGCACGCGGCTCGGCCCGCCCGGCGTCGACGTCGACGTCTTCCGCCCGCGGCCGCGCGCCGAAGCCGCCGCCGGCGTCGACGCCCTCGCGCGGCGCCTGCTGGCCTCGACGGCGATCGCCGGCGACTCGGCCTTCGCCCGCGACGAGCGCGCCGTCGGCCGGGCCCTGGCCTCGCTGCGGCTCGCGGACGGGCCGCACGTCATCTTCGTCGGGAAGCTCATCGTCTCCAAGGGCATCGACCTCCTGATCGCAGCGTGGCCGCTCGTGCTCGCCCGCCGGCCCGAGGCCCGGCTCGTCGTCGTCGGCTTCGGCGGCTGGCGCGAGGCGCTCGAGCGCCTGCTGGACGCGCTCGCCCGCGGCGACGAGGCCGAGGTGCGGGCCGTGGCCGCCGCAGGCCGGGAGCTCGAGGGCGGCCCCCGCGCTCCGCTCCGCCACCTGCTGGCGTTCCTCGACGGCGCCGGCGAGGCCTACTGGAAGGCGGCGCGGGGGCTGCCCGAGCGCGTCGTGCTCACGGGGCGCCTCGAGCACGACGAGCTCGCGCTCGTGGTCGCGGCGATGGACGCGCTCGTCTTCCCGAGCACGTTCCCCGAGGCCTACGGGATGGTCGCCGCCGAGGCGGCCGCCTGCGGCGTGCTGCCGATCTCGGCCGACCACTCGGGGCTCGCCGAGGTCACCGCCGTGCTGCGCGCCGCGGTCCCCGAGCCCGCGCGCGCGTTGCTCTCGTTCGCGGTCGGGGACGGCGCGGTGCCCGAGCTCGCCGAGCGCATCCTGGCGTGGCTCGAGGCGCCCTCCGCGCTGCGCGCGCGGACGAGCGCGGGGCTCGTCGAGGTCGCGCGCGCGCGGTTCTCGTGGGAGGGGGTCGCCGACGCGGTCGTGGCGGCGGCCTGCGGGCGCCTCGAGGGGCTCGCGCGACCGGCCTGAGGACGGCGCGCCGAGCGGGCCCCGCCCGCCTGGCGAGCGGATAGAGTTGCGCCCGCGATGGGCCAGGGACTGCTCCGATCCGCCGTCCGTGCGGCGGCCGCCGGCGGCGCGACGGTGGGCGCCGTCGTGCTGCTCTCGGCCTGCTCGGCGAACAGCTCGTCGGAGGAGGCGAACCTCGTTGCGGGCAAGCAGCTCTTCGTCAGCAAGTGCGGGTCGTGCCACACGCTCGCGCGGGCCGGAACGAAGGGCATCGTCGGCCCCAACCTGGACCAGTCCTTCCAGCAGGCGATCAAGGACGGCATGGGCCGCGACGGCATTCGCGGCGCCGTCCACGGCTGGATCCTGCACCCGGCGCTCGGCGGCGTCATGCCCGGCAAGATCGTCACCGGGGACGACGCCGTCGACGTGTCCGCGTACGTCGCCGAGTCGGTCGCGAAGCCGGGCCAGGACACCGGCCTGCTCGCCAAGGCCGTGCAGAAGGCCGGCGGCGGCAAGCCGGCCGTCGCGAAGAACGGCAGCATCGAGATCGATGCCGACCCGAACGGCCAGCTCGCGTACGTGACGAACCGGGGCCAGGCGCCGCCGGGCCGGCTCACGGTCGAGTCGCGCAACCGCTCCACCACGGGGCACGACATCGTCATCGACGGCAAGGGCAAGGGCCAGGTCGTCGCCAACGGCGGCATCTCGCGGTTCAGCGCCACGTACGCGAAGGGGACGTACACGTTCTACTGCTCGGTGCCGGGCCACCGCCAGGCCGGCATGGTCGGCAAGCTCGTCGTCAAGTAGCGAGCGCGACCGCCGCGAAGCGCTGGATCGTCGGTGCGAGGTCGCCGACGAGCTCCTGGGGCGTGGCGGCGGCGACGGCGCCCGGGCCGGTCAGCTCAGCGCGCGCACGGCCAGCACGATCGCGATGACGACGGCCGCCAAGACGGCGACCCACACGAGGAGGGTGAACGCCTCGGCCTCGGAGCGCAGCGGGTTGATCACAACACGTAGACCGACGTGTAGACGACGATCCACATGATGTCGACGAAGTGCCAGTAGATGCCGGGCACCTCGACGCCGCGATGCTCCTCGGGCGAGTAGTGCCCGCGGAACGAGCGCACGGTGATGATCGTGAGCAGTGTCAGCCCGACGAACACGTGGGCGCCGTGCAGGCCGGTCAGGCCGTAGAAGACCGAGGCCTGCGCGAAGTCATGCGGGGCGAAGCCGATGTGGGCGTACTCGTTGATCTGGACGAACAGGAACGTGCAGCCGAGCCCGAGCGTCGCGACGATCCCCGCGCGCAGCCCCCTGCGGTTGCCGTGCTTGATCGACGTCTGCGCCCAGTGCATCGTGAGCGACGACGAGAGCAGGATCGCCGTGTTCACGCCGGCGACCGCGACCGGCAGCGAGTGCCCACCCACCGGGAACCACTGGTCTGCGGACACGACCCGGATGAAGAAGTAGGCCGTGAAGAAGGCCCCGAAGATCATGACCTCGGAGATGATGAAAAGCAGCATCCCGAGCAGCTGGGGCTCGACCCGCGACGAGCGGTTGGCCGGCGGCGGGCCGTGGTGGTCGTCGTGGAGGGCGGTGCCTGCGCTGAGGCTGGAGGCTTCCATCGCGCTCGCTACGCCGCCGCCGGCGACGGCTCGGAGGCCTCGACGTGCTCGACCGGCTTGTTCGACGCCGCGCGCACCCTCTCGATGAGGTCCGAGCGCAGCCACCCCGAGCGCGTGGCCGGCAGCGTCGAGATCACGATGTCGTCCACGCGGAAGAACTGCAGGGCGTTCATGACCGCCGTGTAGGGGTCGGGGTCGCCGATCATCCCGGCGCAGATCAGCCCTGCCGCACGCGCGCGGTCGATGACCTGCGTGAGGTGTGCGCGCGCCTGACGGGCAGCGAGTCCCTGGCCGCCCTCCTGGGGCACCACGAAGATGAAGACGTGACGCTGCGGGTCGTCCATTCGCGCCTTCAGGGCCTCGAGGAACTCGTCGGAGGTCGCCGTCTTGTTGGCCACGCCGAGCGTGACGTTGAAGGGCAGGTGGTGGTGGTCGAGGTCGACGACCACGTGCTCGACCGGGACCTGCGAGGCCTCCGTCACGCGCTCGATGAGGTCGCGCCGCAGCCACCCCGACGACGCCGCCGGATAGGTGGAGATAACGACCTCGTCGGGCCGGAACTCGGCGATCGCGTCCATCGTGGCCGCGAACGGGTCGGGGTCGCCGACGTCGCCGATCGCCGCGATGCCCTCCTCGCGCAGGACCTTCCGGGCCAGGTCGATGCGCACCTGGGCGGCGTCGAAGACCGCCTCGTCGTAGATGATGTTGCCCTCGCGCGGCTTCGTGCGCGGCACGCACACGACGACGCGGATCTCCTCCTCGGCGGCCTTCTCCTTGACGCGGTCCATCAGTGGCTTGCCGCCGAGCGTCTCGTTGGCGACGACGAGGATCGTCTTCATCTCACGGGCCTCCCTCCGAGCGCGTGCTCACCGTCGCGCCCGCCGGGGCGGGCACCTCCGCGGGCTTCGCCGGCCCGAAGATCCCGTGCACCGCGCCGGGCACGCCGTACTCGTACGGTCCGCCGACGACCGTCGGCACCTGGTCGAAGTTGAAGACCGGCGGCGGCGAGGACACCTGCCACTCGAGCGTCAGCGCCCGCCACGGGTTCGCCACCGCGCGCGGCCCGCCGCGCCACGAGGCGACCATGTTGTAGAGGAAGATCAGCGAGCTCAGCCCGAGCACGAACGAGAAGACCGAGATGAAGAGGTTCCAGTCGGCGAACTTGTCCGCGTAGTCGTAGACGCGCCGCGGCATCCCCTGGACGCCGATGATGTGCATCGGCCCGAACGTGAGGTTGAAGGCGACGAACGTCGTCCAGAAGTGCAGCTTGCCGAGGCGCTCGTCGTACATCCGCCCCGTCATCTTCGGGAACCAGTAGTAGACGCCGGCGAAGATCGTGAAGAGCGATCCGCCGAAGAGCACGTAGTGGATGTGGGCGACGATGAAGTAGGTGTCGCTCACGTGGATCGTGATCGGGATCATCGCGAGCATCACCCCCGAGATCCCGCCGCACGTGAACATCGTCAGGAAGCCGAGCGCGAAGAGCATCGGCGTGTCGAGGTGCAGCACTCCTCGCCACAGCGTCGCCAGCCACGAGAAGATCTTGATGCCGGTCGGTACCGCGATGATCGCCGTGGTCACCATCATCGGCACGCGGATCCACGACTGCATGCCCGACACGAACATGTGGTGCGCC
>DATNGY010000382.1:0-2661 GCA_035605735.1 Solirubrobacteraceae bacterium | reverse complement strand
CTCGACGCCCTCGCGGACGCGGCGGAGGCCGCGGGCTACTACAAGCTGACGAGCCGGATCTTCGCGGACAACGACGCGAGCCGCGCCGTCCACCGCGCGGCCGGCTTCGACGAGGTCGGCGTCCAGCGCCGGCACGGGCGGCTCGACGGACGGTGGAAGGACTGCGTCGTCGTCGAGCGGCTGCTCGGTCCCGCGGTCGACGCGCGGCCTGTCCCGCGGCGGCCCGGCGCTAGGGTGCGCAGCATGGATGATGCGGCGAAGGAGCTCGCCGGCCTCAACGAGGCGGCCTACCGCAAGGTCAACGAGGCGATCGAGGCTGGGGCCAGGCCCACGAGCGGGGAGCGGCGCCTGGCGGTGCGGTGCGAGTGCGGCTCTGTGGGCTGCAACGCGCTGCTCGAGGTCTCCGTCGCCGAGTACGAGGCGGTCCGCGCGTCGCCGCGGCGCTTCCTGCTGCTCGAGGGGCACGACTCCCCGGAGGTCGAGCGCGTCGTCGAGCGCCACGAGCGCTACGTCGTGGTCGAGAAGCACGACGAGGCGGCGACCGTCGCCGAGGAGACCGACCCGCGCCGGTGAGCGCTGCTTGACGCGCCGCCCGGCGCGCGCCAGGGTGGCAGGTAGGACCCGCCACTTCCCGCGGGCCGCCGCCCGTGAGCCTCGACGACCCGGTCATCCTCACCTGCTCGATCTCCGGCTCGCTCGCGAACCGCGAGCAGTGCCCCGCGATCCCCTACACGCCCGCCGAGTACGCAGCCGAGGCGCGGCGGATAGTCGACGCGGGCGGCTCGATGATCCACATCCATGCGCGCCGGCCCGACGGCGCGCCGTCCCACGAGATCGAGGACTACCGCGCCATCGCCGAGGCGATCCAGGCCGAGGTCGAGGACGTCGTCATCAACTTCTCGACCGGGGCGATCGGGGTGCCCGTCGACAAGCGGATCGCTTACCTGCGCGCCTGCCGGCCGGACGTCGCGGCGCTGAACATGGGCTCGATGAACTACGCGAAGTACTCCTCGCGACGCAAGGACTTCGTCTTCCAGGCCGTCTTCGCGAACCCCTTCGACGAGATCGTGGCGCTGCTGCAGGCCATGAACGAGCTCGAGATCCGGCCCGAGCACGAGTGCTTCGACGTCGGCCACGTCGGCTCGCTCGCGCCGCTGCTCGACATGGAGGTGCTGCGGCCGCCGCTGCATGTCTCGTGCGTCATGGGGGTGACGGGCGGCATCCCGCCGACGGCGCGCAACCTCGCGCTCATGGCCGACAACGTCCCGCCGGGCTCGCACTGGGGCGTCATCGGCATCGGTCGGCGCCAGTGGCTGCTCGTGGCCGCGGCGCTGACCCTCGGGGGCTCGGTCCGCGTCGGCCTCGAGGACAACTTCTACCTGCCCGACGGGACGATGGCGCGCTCCAACGGCGACCTCGTCGCGAAGGCGTGCGCGCTGACCGCCGACGTCGGCCGCCGCGTCGCGACCGTCGCGGAGGCGCGCGCGATGCTCGGGGTCCCGCGGCGGGTGGCGGCGTGATGCCGTCCCTCGAGGGCGTGCGCGTCCTCGACCTCTCGCGCCTGCTGCCGGGCGGCTTCTGCTCGCTGCTGCTCGCCGACTTCGGCGCCGACGTCATCAAGATCGAGGACACCGGCGCCGGCGACTACGTCCGCTGGGCGCCGCCCGCCTACGAGGGCGCCGAGCCGTCGGCCGCGTCGGCCCTCTTCCTCGCCCTCAACCGCAACAAGCGCTCGGTCCGGATCGACCTCAAGCGGCCCGAGGGCCGCGAGCTGCTGCTGCGCCTGGCGCGCGACGCCGACGTCGTCCTCGAGTCCTTCCGCCCAGGCGTGCTCGACCGCCTCGGGGTCGGCTACGAGGCGCTGCGGGCGGTCAACCCCGGGATCGTCGTGTGCTCGATCAGCGGCTACGGCCAGGACGGACCGCTGCGCGACCGCTCCGGTCACGACATCAACTACCTCGGGCTGGTCGGACTGCTCGGCCTGACCGGCGAGGCCGACGGTCCGCCCGTCCAGGCCGCCGGCCAGATCGCCGACCTCGGCGGCGGCGCGCTGATGGCCGCGTTCGGGATCCTCGCCGCGCTGCGCGAGCGCGACCGCTCGGGCGAGGGCCAGCTCGTCGACGTCTCGATGGCCGACGGAGCGCTCTCGTGGCTGGCGATGGTCGCAGCGGCCACGCTCGCCGGCAGTCCGCCGCCGCGACGCGGCGGGCTCGAACTCGCCGGGCGCCTCGTGTGCTACCGCCCGTACGCCTGTGCCGACGGCTGGGTCACGCTCGGCGCTCTGGAGCCGAAGTTCTGGGCGCAGTGGTGCCGCGGGGTCGGCCGCGAGGACCTCGTCGAGCATCAGTTCGATGCCCCCGGCAGCGCCGCGGGCCGCGAGGTCGCGGCGATCTTCGCCGCCCGCACGCGGGCGGAGTGGACGGCCTTCGCGGACGCGCACGACTGCTGCCTGGAGCCGGTCCTCGACCTCGAGGAGGCGCTCGACTCCGAGCTCGTGCGCGCCCGCGAGATGGTCGTCGAGCTCGACCAGCCCGGCGCCGAGCGGCCGGTGCGCCTGCTCGGCGTGCCGGTGAAGATGCGGCGCACGCCGGGAGATCCGGCGCGGGCGCCGGGCCCCGCGCTCGGCGAGCACACGCACGACGTCCTGCGCGAGGCCGGCCT
>DATNGY010000381.1:0-2074 GCA_035605735.1 Solirubrobacteraceae bacterium | reverse complement strand
GAGGTCGCGGCGGGCGACCTCTTCGAGGACTACCTGACCACGGCGGTCGCGGCCGACGAGGTCCTCACCGAGGTTCGGATCCCCGACTTCAGCGGCTGGGGCTCGAGCTATCTGAAGTTCACGCGCCGGGCCGAGGACTGGGCGATGGTCGGCGTCTGCGCGCTCGTCAAGCGCGGGGCGGACGGCGCGTGCGAGGACGTGCGGATCGGCCTGACCAACATGGGCTCGACGCCGCTGCGCGCGTCCGCGACCGAGGCCGCGCTCCGGGGCCAGCCGCTCGACGCCGAGCACATCGGCGCCGCGGCCGAGCGAGCCGCCGAGGGCACCGAGCCCCCCGGCGACCTCAACGCGACGCCCGACTACAAGCGCCACCTTGCCCGCGTGATGACGCGACGGGCCCTGCTGGAGGCGTCCGAGGCCCTCTGAGCCGCGCCACGGTCCTCGCGTCGCCCGCCGCGGTCGGCGAGGCGCTGGCAGGGCAGCGCTACCTCGCCGACCGCGCGCTGGCAACGGCGGTGTTCCTGGCGGCCGAGCTCGGCCAGCCCGTCCTGCTCGAGGGCGAGGCGGGCGTCGGCAAGACCGAGGTCGCCAAGGCGCTGGCCGCGGCGACGGGCGCGCGCCTGATCCGGCTACAGTGCCACGAGGGCATCGACGTCCCCCAGGCGCTCTACGACTGGGACTACGCGCGCCAGCTGCTCGCGTTGCGGGCGGCCGAGCACGGCGTCGACGAGGGCGAGCTGTTCTCGCGGCGCTTCCTCCTGCGCCGCCCGCTCCTGGAGGCGCTCGAGGCCTCCGAGCGCGTCGTCCTGCTCATCGACGAGATCGACCGCGCCGACGACGAGTTCGAGGCGTTCCTGCTCGAGCTGCTCTCCGACTTCCAGGTCACGATCCCCGAGCTCGGCACGGTCACCGCGCGCGAGCGCCCGCTCGTCGTGCTCACGTCGAACCGCACGCGCGAGCTGCACGACGCGCTCAAGCGCCGCTGCCTGTATCACTGGATCGAGTATCCCGTCCCCGAGCGCGAGGCGGCGATCGTGCGCGCGCGGGTCCCCGGCGCCGAGGAGGCGGTGGTCGCGCGCGTCGTGGCGGCGGTCGCTCGGCTGCGGGACACCGAGCTCTACAAGCTTCCCGGCGTGGGGGAGACGATCGCGTGGGCCCGCGCGCTCGGCGCGCTCGGCGATGACGCAGCGCTCGACGACACGCTCGGGGTCGCGCTCAAGGTGCGCGAGGACCTCGACCGCGTGCGCGCCGAGGGGATCCTCGACGGTGCCTGAGGTCGCCGAGCGGCTCGTCGGCCTCGCGGGGGCGCTGCGCGCCGGCGGCGTCCGCGTCGGGACCGGCGAGCTCGAGTCCTCGCTGCGCGCGCTGGGCGCCGTCGACCCGTCCTCGCCCGAGGAGGCGCGGCTCGCGCTGCGCGCCGTCCTCTGCTCGCGCCGCGAGGACCTCGCGGTCTTCGACGCCGCGTGGCGCCTCGCCTTCGGGAGCCTCGAGGAGTTCGGGGCGCTCGACCCGCCGCCGCCGGTCTCCTCGCCGGCGCTGCCGCGGGTCGCGGCGCCGTTCAGCGAGGGACCTCAGGGCGCCCTCGATCGCGAGCCGGTGGTGCGTCCCGCGCCCTACAGCGAGGTCGAGCTGCTGCACGAGAAGGACTTCGCGCACTACACGGACGCCGAGCGCGCCGCCGCCCGCGCGCTCATCGCGCAGCTCGCCCGCCGCGGCCCGCGGCGGCGCTCGCGGCGCCTGCGGGCCGTGCGCCACCGCGGCGTCCGTCCCGATCTCGGGCGCACCGTGCGCCGCTCGCTGCACTTCGACGGCGAACCGGTCGACCGGCGCTGGCGCGACCACGCGACCGCGCCGCGCAAGCTCGTCCTCGTCTGCGACGTCTCGGGCTCGATGGCGCCGTACGCGCGCGTGCTGCTCCAGTATCTGCAGGCCGCGGTCGCGTCGCGCAAGCGCGTCGAAGCGTTCGCGTTCGGCACGCGGCTGACGCGGCTGACGCGCGAGCTCGCCGGCCGCGACCCCGACCGCGCGCTCGAGCGCGCCGCCGCGGCCGTCAGCGACTGGTCGGGAGGGACGC
>DATNGY010000380.1:0-4558 GCA_035605735.1 Solirubrobacteraceae bacterium | reverse complement strand
CCGAGGGGAGCTGCAGCTTGCGGTGCTCGTCGAGCTCATGCGCCGCGAGGGGTTCGAGCTGACTGTCGGCAAGCCGCAGGTGGTGACCCGGATGGTCGACGGAGCGTTGCACGAGCCGATCGAGCGGCTCACCGTAGACATTCCTGAGGAGTTCGTCGGGGTAGTCACGCAGCTGCTCGGTCTGCGCAAGTCGCGGCTCGAGCAGATGGTGAACCACGGCACCGGCTGGGTGCGGATGGAGTACATCGTCCCCGCGCGCGGCCTGATCGGCTTCCGCACGGAGTTCCTCACCGAGACGCGCGGCACGGGCCTCATGCACCACGTCTTCGAGCGCTACGAGCCGTGGGCGGGCGAGCTGCGCACGCGCCCGACCGGTGCGCTCGTGGCCGACCGCGGCGGCATCGTGACCGCGTTCGCCTGCTTTGCGCTCCAGGAGCGCGGGGCGCTCTTCGTCGCCCCCGGCGACGAGGTCTACGAGGGGATGATCGTCGGCGAGAACGCGCGCGCCGAGGACCTCGACGTCAACGCGGTCCGCGAGAAGCACCTCACGAACATCCGCTCGTCGACGGCCGACGAGCTCCAGCGCCTGACGCCGCCGCGCCGGCTCTCCCTCGACCAGGCGCTCGAGTTCCTGCGCGAGGACGAGTGCGTCGAGGTCACGCCGAGCGCCGTGCGGCTGCGCAAGCTCGTGCTCGACGCCACGGCACGCCAGAAGGCCTCGCGCCGGCGCCGCGCGGGCGCGCCCGTCTGAGCGTTCAGCCGGCGCGCGCGAGCGCGGGCTCGGGCGCGGCCGTCGCGGTCCCGAGGAGGTAGTCGGCGGGCTCGAATCGCCGCGTGCGCCGCCGGAAGCCGAACGTGAAGCCCGGCCAGATCGCCGTGTTGCGGCCGTGGGCGTCGAGGTACCAGCTCTGGCAGCCCGACATCCACACGGTTCCCTCGAGGCGCCGCTGGAGCTCGTCGTTGAACGCCGACTGGACCTCCGCGCGCACCTCGACGGTGGCCGCGGCGCGCCCGCGCATCGCCTCCAGCGCGTCGAGGACGTAGGCGATCTGCGACTCGATCATGTAGACGACGGAGTTGTGCCCGAGGCCCGTGTTGGGCCCCATGAGCATGAAGAGGTTGGGGAACCCGGCGATCGTCGTGCCGACGTAGGCCTGCGGGCTCCCCCGCCAGGCCTCGGCGAGCGAGCGCCCGTCGCGGCCGTGCACGCGCAGCGCCGCGGGCATCTCCGAGACCCGGAAGCCGGTGGCGAAGATGATCGTTTCGAGCTCGTGCTCGGCGCCTTCGGCGGTGACGATCCCGCTCGGGGTCACGCGCGAGATCGGGGCCCGCACGAGGTCGACGTTGGGCTGGGCGACGGCGGGATAGAAGTCGTCGGAGAGCAGGACGCGCTTGCACCCGAGCCGGTAGGAGGGGCGCAGCGCGCGGCGCAGCTCGGGGTCGGGGACCTGGCGCGCGAGGTGGCGCTCGGCCTGGAGCTCGGTGAGGCGCAGGATCCGCGGCTCGACCGTGAAGCCGAGCGCCCGTGCCTCGAGCACGGCGTAGATCCCGGCGCGCATCGCGCGCTGGGTCGCGGGGAAGCGGCGGAAGAGCCGGCGCCCGCGCTCGGTCACGGGGCGGTCGGGGTGGGGCAGGATCCAGGCGGGGGTGCGCTGGAAGAGCTCGAGCCGATCGACGAGCGGCTGGATGCGGGGCACGAACTGGATCGCCGAGGCCCCGGTCCCGATCACGGCGACGCGCTCGCCGCGCAGGTCGTGGTCGTGGTCCCACGTCGCGGAGTGAAAGACCGTCCCGGCGAAGTCCTGCAGGCCCTCGAGCGGCGGGACCGCCGGCTCGCTCAGGGCTCCGACCGCGGCCACGACGACGTCGGCGGTCAGCGTCCCGCGCGACGTGCGCAGCGTCCACCGCGCTGTCTCGTCGTCCCAGCCGGCGTCGTCGAGCTCCGTCTCGAGGTGGAGGTGCGGCTCGATGCCGTACTCGCGGGCACAGCGGCGCAGGTAGTCCCAGATCTCCTCCTGGAGCGGGAAGAACCGCGTCCAGTCCGGATTCGGCGCGAACGAGAAGGAGTACAGGTGCGACGGGATGTCGCACTGGCAGCCGGGGTAGGTGTTGTCGCGCCACGTGCCGCCGACGTCGCCGGCGCGCTCGAGGACGACGAAGTCGGTGATGCCCTCCTGGCGCAGGCGGATCGCCATGCCCAGGCCTCCGAAGCCCGCGCCGATGACGGCGACGCGCACGTGGGTCGGGAGCTCGGTCGCGGGGTCGAGGGTCGTCGTTGAGATGAACGTCAGCGTACCGTAGAGGCCCGTAGGCTGGGCATATGCCCGACCTGCACGGCGAGCGCACGGTGGAGATCCACGCCCCCCGGGAGCGCTGCCACGCGATCGCCGCCGACCTCGAGCACGCGCCGTCGTGGCAGCGCTCGCTCGTGTCCGTCGCGATCCTCGAGCGCGACGCCGAGGGCCGTCCGGTCCTCGTCGACACCGAGTCCGACGCGAGCGTGCGCACCATCCGCTCGCGGCTGCGCTTCCGCTTCGATCCGCCCGGCGCGATCGCCTGGGAGCAGGAGCGCGGCGACGTCAAGCGCCTGCAGGGCTCCTGGACGTTCGCAGAGCTCGAGCCCGGGCGCACGCGGGCCACCTACGCGCTGCGCATCGACCCGGGGCGCCTGCTCGGGATGCTCCTGCGCGGCCCAGCCGAGGAGCGCGTGCGCCGAGCCCTCGTCGACGCCACCGCCGAGGGACTGAAGGCGCGCGCCGAGGGCGCGTGAGGCGCGAGACTGCGGGCATGGACGCGCTGCCACCGCTCGCCGAGCTGCTCGCGGCGCGCGCCGGCGAGGAGATGGCGCTCAACGATCGCCATCTCAACCCGCAGCTCGGGCGGATCGTCCGCACGCTCGGCTTCGACCGCCGGTGGGTGGCCGGCGAGGGCGCCCACCTCGTCGACGCCGACGGCGCGCGCTACCTCGACCTGCTCTGCGGCTACGGCGTCTTCGCGGTCGGGCGCAACCACCCCGACGTCGTCGCCGCGCTGCGCGACCTGCTCGACGCGGGCACGCCGAACCTGCCGCAGCTCGGCGTCTCGCTGCTGCCCGGGCTCCTGGCCGAGGCGCTCGTGGCCCGTGCCCCGGCCTCGATCGACGCGGTCGTGCCGGCGAGCTCGGGCACCGAGGCGGTCGAGGCCGCCATGAAGCTCGCGCGCGCGGCCACCGGCCGCCCGCGGATCCTCTTCGCCGAGCATGCGTTCCACGGCCTCACGCTCGGCGCGCTGTCGTTGAACGGAAGCGCGGAGTTTCGCGACGGCTTCGGCCCGCTGCTGCCGGGCTGCGACGCCGTGCCGTTCGGCGACCTCGACGCGCTCGCGGCGCAGTTCGCGCGCGGCGACGTCGCCGCGTTCGTCGTCGAGCCCGTCCAGGGCAAGGGCGTCAACCTGCCTCCCGACGGCTACCTCGAGGGCGCGCAGGAGCGCTGCCGCGGCGCCGGGGCGCTGTTCGTGTGCGACGAGGTCCAGACGGGCCTCGGGCGCACGGGCCGCTTCCTGGCCCTCGAGCACTGGAGGCTCGAGCCCGACCTCGTCTGCCTCGCCAAGGCGCTCTCGGGCGGCTTCGTGCCGATCGGCGCCGTGCTCGCCTCGCGCACGGTGATGGACCGCGTCTTCGACGGCATGGAGCGCGGCGTGCGCCACGGCTCGACGTTCGGCGGCAACGACCTCGCCGCCGCCGCCGGCCTCGCGACGCTCCGGGTCCTCGACGTCGAGAGCCTCGTCGCGCGCGCCGAGCGCCTCGGGGAGCTGCTGCTCGAGCTCACGCGCCCGCTCGTCGACCGCTACGAGATCGTTCGCGACGTGCGCGGGCTCGGGCTGATGTGGGCGATCGAGCTCGGGCCGCCGGCCGGCGCCGCCCGGCGCTCGGTCTGGGGCGCCTTCGAGCGCGCCCAGCCCGGGCTCTTCGCCCAGCTCGTGACCGTGCCGCTCTTCCACGAGCACCGCATCCTCTGCCAGGTCGCCGGTCACCGTATGAACGTCGTCAAGGCGCTGCCGGCGCTCGTCGTAGGCGAGGACGAGATCCGGCGCTTCGCGGCGGCGCTCGAGGAGGTCGTGGCCGCCGCCGAGCGCGTGCCCTCGGCGATGGCGCGCTTCGGTTGGCGGATGGCGCGCCAGGCGACGGCGGCGCGGCGCCGGCCGCGCGCCGGGACCGGGGCGTGAGGGCGCTCGTCACCGGCGCGAGCGGGTTCATCGGCATGCACTTGGTGCGCGCCCTCGTGGCGGCGGGCGCTGAGGTGCGCGCCTTCGACCGGTGCGCGCTCGACGGGCTGCCCGCGGGCGCCGAGCCCGTGAGCGGCGACGTCCTCGACCCGGGCGCGCTCGACCGCGCGCTCGAGGGCTGCGACGCGGTCTTCCACCTCGCCGCCGTCTACAGCTATGCGCGGCGCGACGCGGAGCTGATGCGCGCCGTCAACGTCGAGGGCACGCGCCTGCTCCTGGACCGCGCCGCGCGCGGCCCGCGCCGGCGGGTCGTCCACACGAGCTCGTGCGCCACGTGCGGGCCGGTCGCCGGCCG
>DATNGY010000379.1:0-4884 GCA_035605735.1 Solirubrobacteraceae bacterium | reverse complement strand
ATCCTCGTGGCGGCCCGGCGCCTCGCCGACGAACATGAGGTCGGCGTCGGCGTGGCCGCAGCCGAAGACGACCGTCGTGCGCGTCGCCGCGAGCTGCGGGCAGCGCGTGCACTCGCGCGCCTGGTGGAGGACGGCCTTCAGCGCCTCGCGGCGCTCCTGGGCGGTCGGCGGCACGTTCCGGAGCCTAGCCAGCGCGCCGGAGCGATATCCTTGTCGACACCGCAATTCGCGACCGGCACCTCGTTCAGAGGGCTGGACCGACATGAACAGCACGATCGCCATCGTGGGCCGCGGCCGCCTCGGCCGCGCGCTCGCCGCCGCCCTGCGCGCCGCGGGTCGCCCCGTGGAGGGCCCGCACGGCCGCGGGTACCCCGGCAGCGCCTCGGCCGCGGCCGTGCTCCTCTGCGTGCCCGACGCCGAGATCGCGACGGCCGCCGCGGCGCTCGCCGGTACCCAGTCTGCTTCGCAGACGGGCACAGGCGGTCCGCTCGTCGGCCACACGTCGGGCGCCACGGCCCTCGACGTGCTCGCGCCCCACGAGGCCTTCGGGCTGCACCCGCTCATGACCGTCACCGAGGACGGCGGCCGCCTCGCCGGCGCCGCCGCCGCCGTCGCGGGCTCGACGCCGCGGGCGCTCGCGTTCGCGCACGAGCTCGCGATCGACCTCGAGCTGCGACCCGTCGAGCTCGACGAGGACGATCGCGCCGCCTACCACGCGGCGGCGTCCATGGCCTCGAACTTCCTCGTCACGCTCGAGGCGGCCGCCGAGCGGCTCGCCGCGTCCGCCGGGGTCGAGCGCGAGCTGCTCGTCCCGCTCGTGCGCGCGAGCGTCGAGAACTGGGCGCGCGCGGGCGGCGCGGCGCTGACCGGTCCGATCGCCCGCGGCGACGCGGCCACGGTCGCGCGCCAGCGCGCCGCCGTGCAGGAGCGCTGCCCGGACCTCGTCGCGCTCTTCGACGCGCTGGCCGCAGCCACGCGCGAGCTCGCGAGCGTGCCCGCATGACGACCGTGCGCACCGTCGCCGAGCTGCGCGCGGCGCTCGCCCCCCACCGGCGCGCGGGCCGCACGATCGGCCTCGTGCCGACGATGGGCGCGCTCCACGAGGGCCACCTGAGCCTCGTCCGGGCCGCGCGCGCGGAGACCGACGTCGTCGTCGTGACGCTGTTCGTCAACCCGGCCCAGTTCGAGGACGCCGGCGACCTCGCCGCCTATCCCCACGACGAGGACCGCGACGCGGCGCTGGCCGCGCGCGCGGGCGCCGACCTGCTCTTCGCGCCGCCCGCCGCCGAGGTCTACCCGCCGGGCTTCGCGACCACGGTCCACGTCGGCGGGGTGACCGAGCCGCTCGAGGGCGAGCACCGCGGCGCGTCGCACTTCGACGGCGTCGCCACCGTCGTCCTCAAGCTCCTGAACGTGGCCGCGCCGGACGTCGCGTTCTTCGGCCAGAAGGACGCGCAGCAGGCCGTCGTCGTCCGCCGGCTCGTGCGCGACCTCGACGTCCCCGTGCGCATCGACGTGCGCCCGATCGTGCGCGAGCCCGACGGGCTCGCGCTCTCGAGTCGCAACGCGCACCTGCGCGGCGCCGACCGCGAGCGCGCGCTCGCCCTCAGCCGCGCGCTGCGCGCCGCCGAGAGCGAGGTCGCCGCCGGCGAGCGCGACGCCGGACGCGTGCGCGTCGCGGCGCTCGAGGCCATGGAGCCGTTCGCGGTCGAGCCCGAGTACCTGGCGCTCGTAGATCCCGGGACCCTCGAGCCCGTCGCGACCGTCGACGGCGAGGTCCTGGTCGCCGTCGCGGCGCGCGTCGGCCCCACTCGCCTCATCGACAACGTCCTCCTCACGACCTAGGAGCCCCAGCCCATGCAGCGCGTCATGTTGAAGTCGAAGGTCCACCGGGCCACGGTGACCGACTGCGACCTGCACTACGTCGGGTCGCTGACGATGGACCCGGACCTGCTCGAGGCCGCCGACGTCCTCGAGCACGAGAAGGTGCACGTCGTCGACGTCGACAACGGCGCCCGCTTCGAGACCTACACGATCGCCGGCGAGCGCGGCTCGGGCGCGATCAGGGTCAACGGCGCCGCCGCGCGGCTCGTCCAGCGCGGCGACACGATCATCGTCATCTCCTACGGCGCCTACGACGAGGACGACCTGGAGCGCTACGAGCCGCGGGTCGTCCACGTCGCGGCCGGGACCAACGCGATCGTCGCGGTGAACGCTGCGGCGGCGGAGCTGGTGGCATGAGACCCCACCGCGGGTCCTCCCACAACGGCGTCGCGGGCCCGAGCGAGCAGCCCGCCGGGAGCGCGCACCCGAACGTCCAGGCGCCGGCCGACGCTTCGCGCCTGCCCATGACCCTGCCCCGCCTGCTCGAGAAGAAGCGCCTCGGCGAGCCGATCGTCATGGTCACGGCGTACGACTTCCCGAGCGCGCGCGCGGCGGAGGCCGCGGGCGTCGACCTCGTGCTCGTCGGCGACTCGGGCGCGATGACCGTGCTCGGCTACCCGAGCACGGTCGCCGTCGAGCTCGACGAGCTCCTCGTCCTCGCCCGCGCCACGCGGCGCGGCCTGCACAACCCGTTCCTCGTCGGCGACCTGCCCTTCGGCTCCTACGAGATCTCCGACGAGCAGGCCGTCACGACGGCGTTCCGGTTCATCAAGGACGCGGGCTGCGACGCGGTCAAGCTCGAGGGTGGCGGCCCCGTCTCCGCGGCCCGCGCGCGGGCGATCGTCGCCGCCGGGATCCCGGTCATGGGCCACGTCGGCCTCACGCCGCAGACCTCGACGGCGCTCGGCGGCTACCGCGCCCAGGGCCGGACCGCGAACGCCGCGGCGCGGATCGCCCGCGAGGCGCTCGCGCTCGTCGACGCCGGCTGCTTCGCGCTCGTGTTCGAGGCGATCCCGAGCGCAGTCGCGGCGGAGATCATGCCGCGCATCGAGGTGCCGGTCATCGGCATCGGCGCGGGCGCCGCGACCGACGGCCAGGTGCTCGTCTTCCACGACCTGCTGGGCATCCGCGAGGGCCTCGGGGCGCGCTTCGTCAAGCGCTACGCCTCGCTGCAGGACGAGATGGCCGCGGGCGTGGCCGCCTTCGCCGAGGACGTGCGGACCCGCCGGTATCCGGGTCCCGAGCACGGCTACTCGATCGACGAGGCCGAGCTCGACGCGTTCCGCGCGGAGCTGGCGAGCGGCTAGCCCGGCAGAGCCGGGGATCGCACCGATCCCGCGCGGGCTTCGCGTCGCGTTCGCACGCTACGCTGCGCCCGGCCATGGCCCGCCTGTCCCAGGTCTTCGCGCCGAAGGACCGCGAGTTCTTCAACCTGTTCGAGGAGGCCGCCCGCAACGTCGTGCGCGGCGCCGATCTCCTGGATCAGATGCTCGCCCACTACCCCGACAGCGCCGACCTCGCTCGCGACATCGTCATCTGCGAGCAGGAGGGCGACCGGATCACGCACGACATCCACCAGCGCCTGAACTCGACGTTCGTCACGCCGATCGACCGCGAGGACATCCTCGAGCTGACGTCGGACCTCGACGACATCGTCGACCTCATCGACGAGGTCGCCGACTACCTCGGGCTCTACAAGATCGAGGCGCCGATGGAGCAGTCCCAGCGCCTCGCCCACACGCTCCTGCAGGCCTCGCGGCAGATCGCCGAGGCGATGCCACGGCTACGCTCGTTCGGCGCGATCGGGCACTTCACGGTCGAGGTCAACCGCCTCGAGAACGAGGGCGACCGCATCAGCCGCGATGCGATCGCCTCGCTCTTCGAGAGCGGCATCGACCCGCTCGTCGTCATCCGCTGGAAGGACATCTTCGAGCGCCTCGAGGAGGCCATCGACGCGTGCGAGCACGTCGCCAACACGCTCGAGGGCATCGTCATCAAGAACTCGTAGCGTGAGCTCGGACGTCATCCTGGTGATCGTCGTCGTCTCGGCGCTGGCCTTCGACTTCACCAACGGCTTCCACGACACCGCCAACGCGATCGCGACGAGCGTCTCGACCCGCGCCATGTCGCCGCGCTTCGCGGTCGCGCTGTCCGCGGTGCTGAACTTCGCCGGCGCGTTCATCTCGCTGCAGGTCGCGGCCACCATCGGCCAGGGCATCGTCGAGGCCGGCTCGGTGACGACCACCGTCGTCTTCGCCGGGCTCGTCGGCGCGATCACGTGGAACCTCGCGACGTGGTACTTCGGGTTGCCGTCGAGCTCGTCGCACGCGCTCATCGGCGGCATCGTCGGGGCGGCGTTCGCGCACGACGGCGCGAACGCGATCATCTCCAACGGCGTCGTCGAGAAGGTCATCGTTCCCGGCCTGATCGCGCCGGTGCTGGCCTTCGCCGTGGCGGGCGTCTCGATCCTCGCCATCTACCGCATCGTCGGCCGCCTGCGGCCCGGGCCGGTCAACCGCGGCTACCGGCTCGGCCAGCTGATCTCGGGCTCCCTGTTCTCGCTCGCCCACGGCACGAACGACGCCCAGAAGACGATGGGGATCATCACGCTCGCCCTCATCGCCCACGGCAACCTGCCCGAGAACTCGTTCGACGTGCCGACCTGGGTCATCGCCTCGTCGGCGGCCGCGATCGCGCTCGGGACCTACACCGGCGGCTGGCGCATCATCCGCACCGTCGGCAGCCGGATCATCAAGATGGACCCGGCGCAAGGCTTCTCGGCCCAGGGCTCCGGGGCCGCCGTGGTGCTGGCCGCCTCGCACCTGGGCTACCCGCTCTCGACCACGCACGTCATCTCCGGCGGCGTCATGGGCGCGGGCGCCGCGAAGCGGCTCTCCGCCGTGCGCTGGGGCGTCGCGGGCAACATCGCCGTCGCCTGGTGCCTCACGCTGCCGTGCTCGGCGGCCATCGGCGGGCTCGCGTACGGCGCCACGCGCATCT
>DATNGY010000378.1:0-3739 GCA_035605735.1 Solirubrobacteraceae bacterium | reverse complement strand
ACGGGCGGCCGGTGCCCTGGTAGCGCGGGCGGGCGGCGAGGGAGGCGGTCGCCGGGTGAGTGCTGCCTGACCGGTCGCACTGCCGGAAACCTCAGCAGTCACGGACCGGGCGGTGCGGGGTTGTGCGGCTTTCTGCGCTATCGTGCGCTTTTATGGCCGTCGACACCGCACGCGAGCTCCTCGGGCCCGAGCGGCGCGAGCGAATCGTGCGCTGGCTCGGTAGCGAGGGCAAGGTCCGCGCGTCGGACCTCGCGGTGCGCCTCGGGGTCTCGCTCGACACCGTCCGCCGCGACCTGCAGGAGCTGGCCGACGCGGGTCTCCTGCGCCGGGTGCACGGCGGCGCGCTGCCGCCCGCGTCGCCCGGGCCTGCGGCCTTCGCCGACCGCATGCCCGACGACGCTGCGGCGAAGGCCGCGATCGCCCGCGCGGCGGCGGAGCTCGTGCGCCCCGGCGAGGTCGTCGCCCTCGGCGGCGGCACCACGACGCTGGCGTTCGCGCGCGCGCTGCCCGATGAGCTCGAGGCGACCGTCGTGACGACGAGCCCCGATCTCGCCGTGGCGCTCGCCGACCATCCGCGACTGACCGTCGAGGTCGTCGGCGGCCGGTTGGACCCGCTCTCGCGGACCGTCACGGGCCCGGAGGCCGTCGACGCGCTGCGCCTCGTGCGCGCCGACCTGTGCGTGCTGAGCGCCTGCGCGCTGCACCCGCGGGCCGGCCTGACCCTGCGCGGGCGCGAGGAGGCGTGCGTAGTGCGGGCGATGCTCGAGGGGGCCGGTCGGCTCGTCAGCCTCGCCACCGCGGCCAAGATCGGGACCGCGGGCCCGTACCGCGTCGCCGAGCTCGACCGCATCGAGACCCTGGTCACCGACGCGCCCGAGGCGGCGCTCGCGCCCTATGGGGCGGCAGGGCTGCGGGTGTTGCGCGCATGACGAAGGTTCGTCGCGCGCGCGCCGCGGTCACGGTCGTCTTCGGCCTCAGCGGGCTCGTCTTCGGCTCCTGGGCGTCCCGGATCCCCGCCGTGCGCGACCGGCTCGACATCTCCGACGGCGAGCTCGGGCTCGTCCTCGGCGCGATGTCACTCGGGGCGATCCTCGCGATGCCGGTCGCCGGGCTGCTGTCGGCGCGGCTCGGGAGCCGGAGGACGACGCGCGGCGCGCTGATGCTGACGGCGCTCGTGGCCGGGGTCATCACCGCCGCGCCGTCGCTCGCCGCTCTCGTGGCGCTGGCCTTCGCCATGGGCGTGGCCTACGGCTCGACCGACGTGGCGATGAACGCCCACGGGGTCGCCGTCGAGGGCCGTTACGGGCGCCCGATCCTCGCCTCCTTCCACGCGGCGTTCTCGGCCGGCGGCCTTGCGGGCGGCGTGCTCGGCGTCCTCTGCGCGCAGGCCGGGATCGACGTCCGCGTGCAGGCGGCGGGCGTCGCGCTGACCGTCGCGGTCGTCGGGCTGGCGTGGTCGCGTCAATTCCTCGGCGCCGCGGCGGACCGCAGCGCCCGGACCGACCCGGTCTTCGTGCGCCCGCCGCGGCGGCTCTGGGCGCTCGGAGCGCTCGCGTTCGCGTGCCTGCTCATCGAGGGCGCGTCCGGCGACTGGAGCGCCGTCTACCTGCGCGACGACCTCGGGGCGAGCGCGGCCGCAGGCGCGCTGGCCTTCACCGTCTTCAGCGTGACGATGACGCTCGGGCGGATCTTCGGCGACCGGCTCGTCGAGCGCTTCGGCTCGTCCACGGTCGTGCGCGCCGGCGGTCTGCTCGCGGCGGGCGGCTTCGCCGCCGCGCTGCTGGCCGCCACGCCGATCGCCGGGCTCGTGGGCTTCGCGTGCCTGGGAGCGGGAATGAGCTCGATCGTGCCCATCGTCTTCCGCGCCGCCGGCTCGATGCCCGGCGTCGCGGCCGGCCCGGGACTGGCTGCGGCATCGACCGTCGGCTACGGCGGCTTCCTCGTCGGGCCGCCGGTCATCGGGGGCGTGGCCGAGCTCGTCGGCCTGCCGGCGGCGCTCGGCGTGCTCGTCGTGCTCGGCGCGCTGATCGTGGCGCTCGCGCCGACGACGCGCACGGCGCCGGCGCCGGCGCCGGCCGGCGAGGCGGCGCCGGCGTGACCATCGTCCTGGCCGACCTCGACGGCGTGCTCGTCGACTCGCAGGCGTCGATCGCGCGCGCCTGGACGTGGTGGGCGCGGCGCCATGGCCTCGACGGCGACGTCGTCGAGGCGGTGCAGCACGGGCGCCCGTCCGGCGAGATCATCGAGAGCCTGAGGCCCGAGCTCGACGCGCACGCCGAGTCGCTGGCCATCGACGCGCGCCAAGCGCACGACACCGAAGGCGTCGTCGCGCTCCCGGGCGCGCTCGGGCTCTTCGCCGCCTTCGGCCTCGATCGCCTCGCGGTCGTCACCTCGTGCACCGTCCCGCTCGCGACGGCCCGCCTGGCCGCGGCCGGGCTCCCGAGGCCGCAGGTCCTCGTTACGCCCGAGCGCCTGCGCCGCGGCAAGCCGGACCCCGAGGGCTACCTCCTCGCCGCCCGCCGCCTCGGCGCCGAGCCGGCCGACTGCGTCGTTCTCGAGGACGCGCCGGCCGGCGTCGCCGCTGGTCGCGCCGCGGGCATGCGCGTCGTCGGCATCCTCACGACGCACGCGGCGGCCGATCTCGAGGACGCCGACGAAACCGTACCGACGGTGGCCGCCTGGCTCGCCGCGCACGCGGTTTTGTAACCGCCCGGGCAGCCTGGAATCCTCGCTCGTCGGATGGCCGTCTGCGGCAGGATGAGCCGCGTGAGGCCGCCTGAGATCCGCTACGCGCGCGCCGACGGCCTGCATCTCGCCCACTGGGTGATCGGAGAGGGTCCGAGGACGTTCATGTTCGTGTTCCCGTGGCTGAACCAGATCGAGCACATGTGGGAGGACGCGACGTTCGCCGAGGTCGCGGAGCTCCTCGCCGGCCATGGTCGCGTGGTGGCCTTCGACCGGCGGGGCGCTGGTCTGTCGGACCCCATGGAGCGGCCCGCGACGCTCGAGGAGCGCGCCGAGGATCTCACCGCCGTGCTCGATGCGGTCGGAGCGGAGCGGGCGAGCCTGTTGTGCTTCAACGAGGGCGGGACGATGGCGATGGTCTACGCCGCCACGCATCCCGAGCGGGTAGACGCGCTACTGCTCTACGGGGCCTACGCCGCTCCGCTGCGCAGCGAGGAGCTGTGGTGGGCCCCGGGGCCCGAGCGCTACGAGCTGATGGCGCAGGTCGTCGAGCAGCGCTGGGGACGGGGAGAGCTCGTCGCCGGCCTGGCCCCGAGCCGCGCCGACGACCCTGGCTTCCGGCGCTTCCTCGGCCGCCTCGAGCGCCTGGCGGCGTCACCGCGGACCGCAGCCGCGCTCGTGCGGCTCATGGGCGCGACCGACGTGAGCGCCGTCCTTCCGCAGATCGCCGTCCCTACCCTGGTGCTGCACCGCGCCGACGATGCCTACGTCGACGTGCGCCACGCCCGCTACCTGGCGCAGAACATCCCGAACGCGGAGCTCGTGATCCTCCCCGGTTCGGACCACCTGTTCGTGGTGGGTGATCTCGACGAGCTCACGACCCCGGCACTGGCGTTTCTCACGGGCGAGAACCCGCGCACCGACGCGCACCGCTTCCTGACGACCGTGCTGGTCACCGACATCGTCGAATCGACACGCGGGGCAGCGCGCATCGGCGACAACCGGTGGACGCACCTGCTTACCGCCCATCTCGAGGTCTGCCGTGAGCAGGTCG
>DATNGY010000377.1:0-5631 GCA_035605735.1 Solirubrobacteraceae bacterium | reverse complement strand
AGCTGTCCCGTCCTCCGACACCGGGTGTCTCGGGACCCGGCCCGACTCGCTCCCGGCGGCCGTCAGGCGCCCAAGCGCCCGAGCACCGCGCCCGGCGTGGGGTGGGTCAGGCCCCCCGCCGGCGGGCGACCGGCAGGACGTCCCGGGGAGATCGCAGGAGGAGACTGATGACCCCGCAACGCCATGCCGATCGCATGCCCGCAAGGTAAGGGCGCACGGCCACGCGCCCCATCGACACTCGGTCCCACATCGGCCGCCGACCTCTCTCCCGCCGGTCGATGGCCGCGGCGCCACTCCGACCATCTATCGTCCGCGCTCGTCCACGCCGCGAGGAGGGCACGTGCCGGAGGTCGAGGCGCACATCACGGGAACCGTCTGGAAGATCGAGTGCGACGTCGGCGACGCCATCGCGGAGGGCGACACGGTCGTCGTCCTCGAGTCGATGAAGATGGAGATGCCCGTCGAGGCCGAGGATCCCGGCGTGGTGCGCGAGATCCGCTGCGAGGAGGGCCAGGCCGTCAACGAGGGTGACACGCTGGTCGTCCTCGAGTAGACGCTCCATGGCGGGCGAGGTGCGCACCGACCGGCCGGCGGAGGGCGTCCTCCGGCTGACGATCGCCAATCCGGGCAAGCGCAACGCGCTCGACCACGCGATCCTCGACGGGATCGCGGCGACGCTCGCGGGGCCCGTCGACGCCGGTTGCGTGCTCGTCACCGGCGCCGACGGGCTCTTCTCCTCGGGCTACGACATCGGCGACATCCCGCCCTCGGAGTTCGCGGCGGCGGCCGAGCGACTCGTCGCCCATCCGTACACCGCGGCGCTGGAAGCGCTCGACGCCTGCGACGCGCCGACGCTCGCGGCGCTGCCTGGGCCGACGATCGGCGGTGGCCTCGAACTCGCCATCGCGTGCGACCTGCGCCTCGCCGCCGACGGCATCGCGGTCGGGATGCCACCCGCGAAGCTCGGCCTCGTCTACTCGCACACCGGTCTGCGCCGCTTCGTCGACGCGATCGGGGCGCCGCGCACGCGCGAGCTCTTCCTGCTCGGCCGCACGATCGACGCCGCGACGGCGCGCGACTGGGGCCTCGTCAACGACGTCGTCGCGCCGGCCGAGCTCGAGTCGCAGGCGCTCGCGTGGGCCCGCGAGCTGGCCGGCAACTCGCCGCTCAGCGTGCGCGGCACGAAGCGCATGCTGCTCGAGCTCGAGCGCGCCCGCACGGGGCTGGACCCCGACGTCGAGGTCGAGCTGCTGGAACTGCGCCGCGCGTGCTTCGACTCCGAGGACCTGCGCGAGGGCGTGCGCGCCTTCGCCGAGCGTCGGCCCCCGCGCTGGCGGGGACGCTGAGCGCATGAGGGCACGCCGGGTCCTCGGCCTGCTCTTCGTCCTGGCCGGGCTGACCGCTGGCGGCTGCGGGGGCGACGACGGCGGCAACGGCGCGCCGCCGCAGCGCCACGCGGGCGGGGCGGTCGTCGTCGCGCGCCGCCAGGTCGCGCCGCGGCTCGTCGACATCACGGTCCGCTCGCCGGCGCTGGGACGCACCGCGAAGGTCCGCCTGCTCACGCCGCCGGGCTGGCGCCCCGCCGCGGGTGGTCGCCGCTGGCCGGTGCTGTGGCTACTGCACGGCTGCTGCGACACCTACCGCAGCTGGTCGCGGTCGTCGGACATAGCCCGCCTCCCGGCGCTGCGCCGCGTGCTCGTCGTCATGCCCGAGGGCGGCGCCGTCGGCTTCTACAGCGACTGGTACAACGGTGGGCGCGGTGGACCGCCGCGCTGGGAGACCTTCCACCTCGCCGAGCTGCGCGGACTGCTCGAGCGCGACTACGGCGCCGGGTCGCGTCGCGCCATCGCCGGGCTCTCGATGGGCGGCCTGGGCGCGATCGCCTACGCCGCGCGCCACCCCGGGCTCTTCGCGGCGACCGCCTCCTACAGCGGCGTCGTGAGCACGCTGCGCCACGCCTCCTACATCACCGGGATCGCCTCGCTCGGGACGAGCGACCCGGAGGCGCTCTGGGGCTCGCCGACCGCCCAGCGCCGCGTGTGGGCCGCGCACGACCCGGTCGAGCTCGCGCCCAAACTGCGCGGGACGCGGGTCTTCGTGTCGTCGGGCAACGGGAGGCCCGGGCCGTTCGACCGGCCGCGACGCGCCGACCCGATCGAGTCCGCGCTGCACGGCGAGAACGTCGAGCTGGTCCGCCGCCTGCGGGCCGCCGGCGTGCCGGCGACGGTCGACCTCTACGGCCCGGGCACGCACAGCTGGCCATACTGGCAGCGCGAGCTGCACCGCTCGCTGCCGCTGCTGCTGCGTGACCTC
This sequence comes from Solirubrobacteraceae bacterium, assembly GCA_035605735.1. Classification (GTDB taxonomy): domain Bacteria; phylum Actinomycetota; class Thermoleophilia; order Solirubrobacterales; family Solirubrobacteraceae; genus JAOPZW01. The sequence continues at coordinate 3,318 of DATNGY010000377.1, read as the reverse complement.
GGCTGACGTCCTGCGCGCCGTACGTCGATGAGGTTGGCGCCTGCTCGCTCGTGTCATGATGCTCGGATGCTGGAGAGCCATTCGATCGCCGGCCCGCCGAGCGGCGCCCCGCTCGCGGCCTCGCGGGTGGGCGCGCGCGTGCGCGTCCCGCTGGACTCGCCTCCGAGCCCGCGCTGGTCGCGCGCCCTGAGCGCCCAGCTGGTCGCCGGGCTCGTCGGCCACCCCGCCGTGGGCCACCTCCGGCTCGACGCGGTCGTCCAGGGCGCCGACATCGTGCTCGACGGGGTCGAGCCGGCCGAGGCGGAGCTCCTCGGTCCCGTCCTCCGGGGCGCGATCGAGGCCGCCAACCACGCCTGCGAGGCGCCCGACGACGAGGCCGTGCGCCCGGCGAACATGGACCGCCGCGAGGCGCAGCGCGTCGCGCAGAAGGTGGTCGAGACCGCGCAGGACCCGCCGGCGCCGGCCGGCTGAGCGTCAGCGCCGCCGCAGCCACTCGGCCAGCAGCGGGTCCACGAGTCGGCTGCCCGCGCGATCGCGCACGAGGTGGCCGCGGTCGGCCAGGCGCTCGGCGGCGGCGCCGAGCGTCGTCCGGGCCACGCCGTGCTCGGCCGCGAGCGCCTGGGACGTCGGCGCGACGCCGTCGGCGACGGCCGCGAGGACGGCGCGCTCGGTCGCGGGGCTCTGCTGCCAGACGGCCTGGTGGCTGGGCGCCGTCCGCTCGATCGCGGTGCTCACGACCGCGGCCGCCGTCGCGGGCGTGGGCTCGGCGCCGGAGCCGAGTGCGTCGGCGAGCAGGTAGGCCAGCCACATCGTGCGCTGCGGGTGGCCGTTCGCGAACGCGACGAGCTCGCCGAGCGCCGGCCCCGGGTCGAGGCCGTCGTCGAGGAAGCGCGCGGTGAGCTCGGTGAGGACAACGTCGAGCGGCAGCGGTGAGAGCGCGAGCGCGTCGGCCTGCCCGAAGAGCGGGCGCTCGCGGGTGTCGAAGAGCTCGCGCATCATCGACGGCTCCGATCCCGCGTAGACGTAGGCCGCGGCGTCGCCGTGATACTGGATCCGCGAGCGGAGCAGGCCGTCGAGCCCCTTGCGCGCGACGAGCAGGTCCTGGAACTCGTCGAAGACCACGAGCGTCGGACCGGCGTCGCGTTCGTGCAGCGCGCGCGGCAGGTCGAGCAGGCTCACGAGCACCGACTCGGCCGTCGCCGCCTCCGATCCGCTCGGCCGAGGACCGATCGAGATCGCCGGGCCGGCCGCCGAGAGCGAGACGCCGAGCCGCGCCAGCAGCCCGGAGAGGTGCGAGCGGATCCAGGGGCTGTCCAGCGGCGCGTAGCCGACGGCGACGCGCCGGGCGACGTCCGTGAGGTCCGCGACGCGGGACAGGTCGACGTGGACGGTCCGCCAGCCGGTCCGGTCGAGGCGCTCGGCGTGGGCGAGCAGGACGCTGGTCTTGCCGTAGCGGCGCGGCGCGACGAGCCGTACGCTCACGCGGTCGGCCGCGCGGCGCGCGAGCACGTCGAGCTCCTGCTCGCGGTCGATCAGCAGTTCCGGTGAGACCGGGCCCTCGAAGGGGAAGGGCGTGCCCTGGCGTGTCGGCATCGGTAGCGATATAGGCTACAGGTTTGTAGTGTAAAGCGCTACAGCTTCGTAGGCGGTTGTGCTGCACGGGCACCGAGGGAATGCGAGCGCGCCTGGTCGGCTTCCGCGGCGCCGCCGGGCCCCGCAGCGGCTGCTCCGCGGGCGGCGTGCTGGATCTGTCGCCACTATGGCCACTTACTCAGCATGCCGGAATCTGGTGCGGGCCAGCGGCCCGCTCCCCTCGACGCCAAGCGCCGCCACCGGCGCCGCGCGCCAGAAGCGCGCCACTCACCGCTCGCCGTGCGCCGCGACCTTGACGATCGACGTGTCGACGAGCCACTCGACCGGCGCGACGTCGTCGGTGTAGACGCGACCACCTGCAAGGCCCGGCTGCAGGCGGCGCGCGGTGGCCCTCGCGGCAGCGCGCAGCGCCGCCGGCAGCCGCGGCGCGACGCGGCGCAGGGCACGCGCGTCGAGCGCCGCGCGCGACCCGATGAGCACCGTGTTCGTCGGCTCGACCGGGTCGCGGGCGACGTGGGCGAAGACGTCCGCCATCGTCGCGGTCAGCACCTGCTCGAGGCGGTCCGATCCCTCGGGGTGGCCGACGTTGACCGCGACGACGCCGCGCGGCGTGAGGTGATCGCCGACCTCGTCGAAGAACTCGCGCGTGGCCAGGTAGAACGGGATGTAGGGCTGGCGGTAGGCGTCGACGACGATCACGTCCCACCGCCGCGTCGCGCGGCGCAGGAACGGCCGCGCGTCGGCCGTGTGCAGGTGAAGGTGCGGGCCGCGGAGGTCGAAGAGGCGCCGGCCGACGTCGCTCAGCGCCCCGTCGAGCTCGACGCCGTCGACCCGGGCGCGCGGGAAGAAGTGCCCGTAGGCGCGCGCCGTCGTGCCCGCGGCGTTGCCGAGGATCGCCACCGAGCGCGGCGTTCGCGCGCCCGCCGCCGCGAACGGGGCGAGGAGCATCTCGTCCCAGTAGTCGCCGGTGAGCCACTCGCCCGGCCGGTAGACCGAGTGCACGGCCTGGCCCTCGTTGAGCTCGAGGCGGCGCTCGCCGCTGGGCTCCTCGACGACGCGCGCGTACTGGTACTCGGTCTCGCGATCCCAGATCACCCGCCCGTTCCCGGTCGCCTTCACGGTCCCGACCGGGATCGCGAGCAGGAGCGCGACGCCGACCGGGGCGAGGACGAAGCGCCGCCCCAGCGCCGGCACGGCCGCCAGCGCCAGCGCGAGCGCAAAGGTCAGGAACGTGCGGCGCGTGCCGACGAGCGGGATGAGCACGAGCGCGCTCAGGAAGACGCCCGCCAGCGAGCCGAGCGTCGAGATCGCATAGAGGCGGCCGGAGACGCGCCCGGCCTCGTCGACCGACCGGACGGAGAGGCGCACGGCGTAGGGGGCCACGCAGCCGAGGAGGACCACCGGCGCCGCGACGAGCGCGAGGACCGCGAGGAGCGAGCCCGCGAACGCGCCGGCCTGCACGCGGTCGAGCGCGTCGACGGAGACGCGCAGGAACGGGGCGGCGACGAACGGCACGAGGGCCAGGAGCGCGGCCGCGGCGAGGACGACGCGGCTCAGGCCCGCGAGGGTCGGGTCGCGGTCGGCGAGGCGGCCGCCGATCCAATAACCGATGCTGAGCGCGACCAGGACGGTGGCGATCGTGTTCGCCCACACGATGGTCGACGCCCCGAACCAGGGCGCCAGCAGCCGCGCCGCGGCGATCTCGGCGCCGAGCGACGCGGCGCC
>DATNGY010000376.1:0-2539 GCA_035605735.1 Solirubrobacteraceae bacterium | reverse complement strand
CGACGGCGAGGTGTCCCCGTACCTGACCGACGAGGCGCGTCCGGGCGACGCGTTCGAGCTGCGCGGCCCCGTCGGCGGCTGGTTCACGTGGGACGTGACGCTCGCCGATCCCCTGCTGCTGGTCGCCGGCGGCTCGGGCCTCGTCCCGCTGATGGCGATGCTCCGCCACCGGCGCGCGCGCCACAGCGCCGTCGACGCGCGCCTGCTGCTCTCGGCGCGGACGCTCGACGACGTCCTCTACCGCGACGAGGTCGAGCGTCTCGGCGAGGACGGGGTCGCGGGGCACGTCACGCTCACGCGCGCGGCGCCGCCCGGCTGGGCGGGGTGGGCGCGCCGCGTCGATGCGGAGATGCTCGCGGCGGTCGGCCCGGGTCCCGAGCGCGCCCCGAGGGTCTTCGTCTGCGGCCCGACGCCGTTCGTCGAGGCCGCGGCCGGGCTGCTCGTCGCGCTCGGGCACGCGGCGGGGCGGATCCGCACCGAGCGCTTCGGACCGACGGGAGGCTGAGATGGACCGCTTCACGGACGGCAACGCGCTCGCGGGTCTGCTCGAGGAGCTCTTCGTCGCGGAGGTGACGACCGCGCCGCGGACCTGCCAGTCGTGCGGCGAGGAGCACGCGATCGGCGAGCACCGGCTCTTCACCGCCGCCGGCTACGTGCTCCGCTGCCCCGCGTGCGGCGACGTGGCGGCGGCGATCGCGGTCCTGCCCGACCGCTACGTCGTCGCTCTGCAGGGGACGTGGAGCTTCAGCAGGGAGGCCTGAGCGCCGGGAAGGAAATTGCCGGCGTGTCGTCCTGGGTGGGCATGAACCTCATGACCGACTGCCCCGAGTGCGGACTGCCGGCCCAGGTGCGCGACCGCTTCGCGCTCTCGAGCACCGACGGTCGCGTCGAGCACATCCGCACGATCTGCACCGCGCGCCACGTGCGCACGGTGCCGACCGACCGCCGTCGCCCGACGCTCTGACGCGCCGGTAGCGCGTCAGCGCCCGGCGCTCCCGGCGCCCGCGGGCGCCGTGCTGTCGGCCGTGTGCTCGGGCTCGTAGCGGCGCAGCTCGCGCCGCGCGATCGACATCTTGTGGACCTCGTCCGGGCCGTCGGCGAGCCGCAGCGTCCGGATGTGCGCCCACATCCACGCGAGCGGGAAGTCGTCGGCCACGCCGCCGCCGCCGTGGACCTGGATCGCGCGGTCGATGATCTTCAGCGCGACGTTCGGGGCCGCCACCTTGATGGCCGAGATCTCGACGTGAGCGCCGCGGTTGCCGACCGTGTCCATGAGCCACGCGGTCTTCAGCGTCAGCAGCCGCACCATCTCGAGCTCGATCCGCGCCTCGGCGATCCAGTCCCTGACGTTGGCGCGCTCGGCCACGGGCCGCCCGAAGGTGACGCGCGCGCTCGCGCGCCGGCACATGAGCTCGAGGGCGCGCTCGGCCGCGCCGATCGTGCGCATGCAGTGGTGGATGCGGCCGGGGCCGAGCCGCGCCTGCGCGATCGCGAAGCCGTCGCCCTCGCGGGCGATCAGGTTCTCGACGGCCACGCGCACGTCGTCGAACGTGATCTCGGCGTGGCCCTCGTGGTCCTCGTAGCCGAAGACCGGCAGCCCGCGGACGACCGCGACCCCCGGCGTGTCCAGGGGGACGAGGACCATGCTCTGCTGGCGGTGGCGCGGAGCGTCGGGATCCGTCTTGCCCATGACGATGAGGACCCGGCAGTTCGGGTGAAGCGCGTTCGACGCCCACCACTTGCGCCCGTTGAGGACGTACTCGTCGCCCTCGCGCTCGATGCTCAGCTCGATGTTCGTCGCATCCGAGCTCGCGACCGCCGGCTCCGTCATCGCGAAGGCCGAGCGGATGTCGCCGTCCAGGAGCGGGCGCAGCCAGCGCTCCTTCTGCCCAGGCGTGGCGAACTGCGCAAGGACCTCCATGTTCCCGGTGTCCGGGGCGTTGCAGTTGCACGCCTCGGGCGCGATGTGGCTGCGGCCCATGATCTCGCACAGCGGCGCGTACTCCGCGTTGGTCAGCCCGGCGCCCCAGTCGGAGTCGGGGAGGAAGAGGTTCCATAGCCCGCGCGCGCGCGCCTCGTCCTTGAGCTCCTCCATGACCGCGGGCTGGGCGTGAGGATCGCCGGCCTCGCGCAGCTGCTGCGCGTAGACGGGCTCGGCGGGGAGCACGCGCTCGGCCATGAAGGCCTCGAGGCGCTCGGAGAGGTCGCGGCAGCGGTCGGTCGGCTCGAAGTCCATGGGTTGGGAAGAATGCCCGACATGGAGCCAGAAGGCAGAGTCGCCGTCGTCACGGGCGCGGCAGCCGGGATCGGGCGGGCGCTCGCGCACGCGCTCGCCGGCGCGGGCGCGCGCGGCGTCGTCGTCGCCGATCGCGACGCCGACGGAGCGCAGGCGGTCGCCGCGCAGCTCGCGGCGCCCGCGCTCGCCGTCGCCTGCGACGTCGCCTCGGCGCACGAGAACGAGCGCCTTGTCGCCGCGGCCGAGGAGGCCTTCGGGCCCGTGGAGATCTTCTGCGCGAACGCGGGCGTCGCGCCGCCCGGC
>DATNGY010000375.1:0-8489 GCA_035605735.1 Solirubrobacteraceae bacterium | reverse complement strand
TGCTCGTCCTCGTCGTCGTCGCGCTGGCCGGTGCGAGCGTCGCCCACGCGGCTCCTTGGGACGGCCCGGGCGGCCCCGTGCTCGTCGTGGTCAACCCCGGCGACTCCTACGGGCGCTACTACGCGGAGATCCTTCGCGCCGAGGGCCTGAACGAGTTCGCCGTGGCCGACGCCGGCAGCGTGACGGCCCAGACGCTCGCGTCCTACCGCGTCGTAGTGCTGGCGCCGATGCCGGTCTCCGACGGGCTCGCCGCGGCGCTCGCGGGCTGGGTGGCGGGCGGCGGCGACCTCGTCGCCATGCGCCCGGACGCCAGGCTCGCCGGCCTCCTCGGGCTCGGCGCCGACACGGGCGACAGGTCCGAGGGCACGATGCAGATCGACACCTCGCGCCCGCCGGGGGCGGGGATCACCGGCGCCGCGATGCAGTACCACGGCACCGCTGACCTGTGGACGCTCGCGGGCGCGACGCCGGTCGCGGTCCTGCCCGGGACGCAGAGCCCCGCCGTCACGCTGCGGCGCTACGGCGCGGGCCAGGCCGCCGCCTTCGCCTACGACCTTGCGCGCTCGGTCGTCGAGACGCGCCAGGGCAATCCCGCCTGGGCGGGACAGAAGCGCGACGGCCAGATCGATCCGATCCGCTCCGACGACCTCTTCTTCCCCGACTGGGTCGACTTCTCGAAGATCGCGATCCCGCAGGCCGACGAGCAGCAGCGCCTGCTGGCCAACCTCATCACGCGCATGGCCGGCGAGCGGCTCCCGCTCCCGCGGTTCTGGTACTTCCCGCGCGGCGCGAGAGCGGTCGTGGTCATGACCGGCGACGACCACGCCCACGGCGGCACCGCCGGCCGCTTCGACCAGTTCGACGCCGCGAGCTCGCGTGGCTGCTCGGTCGCCGACTGGCAGTGCGTGCGCGGCACCTCCTACATGTATCCCGACGACCAGCACCTCACCGACGCGCAGGCCGCCGCCTACCAGGCGCGCGGCTTCGAGCTCGGGCTGCACCTGAGCACCGGCTGCGGCAACTACCAGGACGGGGAGCTCGACGCGGACTGGAACGAGCAGCTCGGGTTCTTCCGGGGCGACTGGCCGAGTCTCGCCGCGCCGCGGACGAACCGCACCCACTGCATCGCCTGGAGCGACTGGGCGGGCGAGCCGAAGGCCGAGCTCGCGCACGGCGTGCGACTCGACACGAACTACTACTACTGGCCGGGCACGTGGATCCAGGACCGGCCGGGGATGTTCACCGGCTCGGGCATGCCCATGCGCTTCGCCGACCTCGACGGGTCGCTCATCGACGTCTACCAGGCGACGACGCAGATGACCGACGAGTCGGAGATCGACGTCGCCAAGCACATCCGGGCGCTGCTCGACGGGGCGCTGGGCGCCCAGGGCTACTTCGGCGCCTTCACGGCGAACATGCACACCGACGATCCCATCAGCCCGGGCGCTGACGCGATCGTGGCCGAGGCGACCCTGCGCGGCGTCCCGATCGTCTCGGCAGCGCAGCTGCTCGAGTGGCTCGACGGGCGCAACGGATCGTCGTTCGGCGGCGTCGGCTTCGCCGGCAACCGGCTGACGTTCTCGATCCAACCGGGGGCGGGCGCCCGCGGCCTGCAGGCCATGCTCCCCGTCGACGGCCCGACCGGCCGCCTGACGGCACTGACCCGCGGCGGCGTCGCGGTGGCCGCCGGCGCGCGGACGGTGAAGGGCATCGACTACGCCGTCTTCGATGCGGCCGCGGGGGCGTACGCGGCGACCTACGGGACCGCGAGCCCACCGGTGAGCGCCGCGCCGGCGCCGGCGGGGCGCCGGCGTGCCGCGCGTGACCGCCGCGCGCCGCACGTGGTCGTGCGGCCGCGGACGGTGCGCGCTTCGCGCCGCGGCGCGGTGCGGCTGCGCGTGAAGTGCCCGCGGAGCGAGCGCCGCTGCTGGATCCGGCTGCGCCTGCAGCGGGGACGGAGCGTCCTCGCGCGCCGGACGGTGACCGTGGGCGGCGGCAAGACGGCCAAGGTGACGCTCCGGCTCACGGGCCACGCCCTGCGGCGGCTCGTGCACCGCCGCTCGCTGCGCACGACCGCCGTCGCGAGCGCTCGCGACCGCGCCGGCAATCGCGCGACGACGCGGACGCGCGTGCGCCTGCTCGCGCCGCGGCGGCGCTGATCGGCGTCAGCGGGGCGCGAGCGCCCCGCGGCGCCCGGCCGCGGTGACCGCGTCGGCGGCCGCGACGGGATCGTCGTCGAGCAGCACCGCGGCCATCGCCCGCGCTCGCGCGGGCGTGGCCGCCGCGCCGCCGATCGCGACGCGGTGAGCCGCGGCCACCGCGGCGAGCGGCCGGGTGGCGCGGGCGAGCGGCCGGCCGCGCGCGCAGGCGAGCACGACGAGCGCGGGGCGCAGGTCGTCGGCCGCGCGGGCGATGGCGTCGGCCGGGGCGTCGGCGCCGAGGAACGTGATGCGCCAGCCGCGAGCGCGCAGCAGCAGGCCGAAGGCCAGCAGCCCGAGGTCGTGACGCTCGCCGGGCGGGCAGGCGAGGACCGCGCGCGGCCCCGCGCCCTGGTTCCAGCCGCGGCCGAGGGCGCGCATGCGCCCCCCGATGACGCTCGAGGCGAAGTGCTCGTGCGCGACCGTGAGCTCACCGCGCTCCCACGCCTCCCCGACGGCGGCGAGCACCGGCAGGAGGGCGCCGCGGACGACCGCGTCGAGGCCGTAGGCCGCGAGCAGCCCGTCGATCGCGGCGTCCGCGCCGGCGTCGTCGAGCGTGTCGATCGCCGCGCGCAGCCGGCTCGCGTACGCCTCGGGCCGGGGCGCGTCGCCGCCGGGCCTTGCGGGCTCGGAGGTCTCCGCGAGCGCGAGCCGCGCGGCGCTCGCCGTTCCCACTCCCTGCGCCACGAGCTCGAGCACCCGCCGCACGCGTGCCTCGTCGTCGGGGCCGTAGAGGCGCTGGCCGGCCGGCGATCGGGCGGGGTGCAGGAGCCCGTAGCGGCGCTCCCAGGCGCGGAGCACGTCGGGGCTGAGCCCGACGCGCGCGCCGAGCTCCCCGATGCGCAGCGCGAACGCGACCACGGCGCGACGTTACAACCTGGACAGGACGCTTGACAATCCCTGGACAGCTTGTCTACCTTCGGAAACGAGCATGAGCGGCGACGCGCCAGTCCGGTCGGACCCCGCCTGGCTCGCCCGCGCGTACGCCGATCACGCCCCGTCGATGCGCGCGGCGGCGCGCGCGGTCCTCGCCGACGCGGCCGCGGCCGAGGACGTCGTCCAGGACGTCTTCCTGTGGCTGTGGCGCCACCCCGACCGCTACGAGGGCGCGCGCGGATCGCTCGCGAGCTACCTGCGCATACTCGCCCGCAGCCGCGCTGTCGACCACTGGCGCGCACAGCGCGCGCGCGGCCACGGGCGCGACCGTCCGCTCGACGAGGCCGCCACGCGCGTCGCGGCGGACGACGACGTCCCCGCCGCCGTGATCCGGCGGGCCGGCGTGTCGCGGGTGGTGCGCCGCGCGGTGCGCGCGCTCCCGCCGGAGCAGCGCGACGCGATCGTCCTTGCCTACTGGCGCGACCTCACGCGCGAGGAGATCGCCGACGTCCGCAGCGTCCCCGTCGGCACCGCGAAGAGCCGCGTGCGCCTCGGGCTCGCCCACCTGCGCCGCGACGCGCGGCTGGCCGACGCGTGCGCCGGGTAGCCGCCGTCAGCCGTCGGCGCGCGCGATGCCCGCCTCGGCCGCGCCCGCCTCGAGCGCGTCGAGCCCGAAGCCGTCGACCGGCCCGAGCGCGCCCGTGCCCTGCAGGTCGCCGCGGGCCGCGGCCGCGGCGCCCCAGGCCAGCATCCCGGCGGTGAAGTCGTAGCCGTTGACGCCCTCGAGGCGCACGCGCGCCCGCGTCGCGCCGCCGGGGTCGAGCGCCTCCGCGACCACGACCGATCCCGCGCGCGCCCGGGCGTCGGCGTCCGGGCCGCCCGACGAGCCCTGCACGAGCCGGCCGACGACCGCCTCGATCCCCGACTTCGCTCCGGGCAGGCGCACGAGCACGGACGAGGCCGCCGCGACGGCCTGCACCCCGCGCGAGAACGGGCCGAACCAGCCCAGGTAGACGTCGACGTCGCGCAGCCCCGGCGCCAGCCGTGGAAGCGCGTAGTGCTCGGAGGTGCCGAGCGAGATGCCCGACCACTCCTTTCCGGGGCGGACCTCGAAGCTGCGCAGCCGCGCCCCGGGCCGCTCGGTCACGAGCCGTCCGCCGCGCCACGCGAACGCGGGCTCGAGCATGACGCCGGCCGCCGAGGCGCGCGTGCCGCCGCTCATGCCGCCGGCGCCCGCGCCGGTGATGAAGTAGCCGATCTCGACCCTCACGGCCGCCTCGCCCGCCTCGCGCAGGGCGAGGGCGCCCGCGAGGTTCCCCGGCACCCAGTCGTAGCCGAACGCGGTGACGAGCCCACAGCCCGCGCGCTCGGCCTCGGGGCCGTAGCGGTCGAAGACCGCCCGGATGAACGGCGTCTCTCCGGTCGAGTCGAGGTAGTGGGCGCCCGCCCCGATCGCTGCGCGCACGGCGGCGTCGCCCCAGCGCGCGAACGGCCCGACGGTCGACACGAGGACGTCACCGGCCTCGACGAGCGCGGCCACGCTCTGCGGCCGCGCGACGTCGGCCACCGCGACCTCGAGTCCCCCGAGCTCGTCGGCCAGCGCGCGCGCCCGCGCCTCGTTGCGCGCGGCGAGGACGGGGCGCTCGCCGCGGGCCGCGAGCGCGCGCGCCGTCAACTCGCCCGTGAAGCCCGTGGCTCCGAAGAGGACGATGCGCCCGGCCACGCCATGACCCTATCCTGGTCGGGTGGACGAGCGGATCCTCGCCGAGCGCCTCATCACCTACGACACCTCGACCGCGGAGGGCCTGCGCTCGGCGGCCGGCTTCGTCAAGGGCTGGCTCGAGTCCCAGGGGATCGCGGTCGAGGACCGCTCGTACGCGAAGCTGCCGGTCGTCCTCGCGGACGTCGGCGCCCGCTCCGGGCCGACGGTCGTCCTCCACGGCCACCTCGACGTCGTGCCCGGCCGCGAGGGTCAGTTCGAGCCGCGCGTCGAGGGCGACCGGCTGATCGGGCGCGGCGCGTACGACATGAAGGGCGCGCTCGCCGTGCTTATGTGCACCGTCAGCGACGTCGCGGCGCAGCACGCGGTCCGCGTGCGCTTCGTCTGCGTCCCCGACGAGGAGTCCGAGGACGTGGAGGACCGCTCCACCGACGCGCTCGTGCGCGACGGCCTGCGCGGCGACTTCGCCCTCACGGGCGAGCCCACCGACCTGCACATCGGCATCCAGGCCAAGGGCGTGCTCGCCGCCCGGGTCGAGGTCGTCGGCACCGCGGCGCACGGGTCGACGCCGTGGCTCGGCGACAACGCAATCCTCAAGGCCTACGACGCCTTCCGCCGCATCGAGACGCTGCCCTTCAGCCGCGAGAGCTCCGACCTCTTCGACCGCCCGTCGATCAACCTCGCGCGGATCGTGGGCGGCGACGCCTTCAACAAGGTGCCCGACGCCTGCTCCATGGACGTCGACATCCGCTTCCTGCCCAACCAGGACGAGGGCGAGATCCTCGCCCAGATCCGCGCGATCCCGGACGTGCGCATCGTCAAGACCTTCACGCGCGCGCCCGCGATCGTCTCGCGCTCGAACCCGTACGTCCTCGCGCTCCGGGAGGCCGTGGGACGGACGACCGACGACAGCGTGCTCAGCATCGGCCGCGACGGCGCCTCGGACGTCAACTCGTTCCTCGACGCCGGGGTTCCCGCGGTCGAGTTCGGCCCGATCGGCGGTGGCCACCACGGCCCGCACGAGTGGGTCTCGATAGCCTCGCTGCGCCGGTATCGCCAGGCGCTCGGGGCCTTCGTCCACGGGCTGCCGGCCTGGCTCGAGCGTGTCGAGTCGCCCTCGCTGCGCGCCGTCGAGGGTGGGCTCGCATAGCGGGTCGCTCCGGCGCCCCGCCTACCCTGCACACGACCCATGGCCACCGTCGACGACGAGAAGCCGCCTCGCCCGGGGCGGGGGATGCTCAAGCGCTTCGCGCTGGCCGGCGTGCTCATCGCGGTCCTGAGCGCGGGCACGGTGGCGTCGGCGGGCCTGCTCGAGGTCAACGAGCTCGTGTCGATCGTCAAGAACGAGGGCGCGGCGATCCCGGGGATCGCCGGCGCGCTCGACGACGTGCCGGCGGGCAGGCCGCAGACGATCCTCGTCCTCGGCTCCGACCAGCGCTACATCGACCGCAAGCAGCACAACCCGGTCCGCTCGGACACGATGCTCCTGATCCGGCTCGACCCCAGCAAGGAGGCGACGGCGGTCCTCTCGATCCCGCGCGACCTCAAGGTCTCCATCCCCGGGCACGGCACCGACAAGATCAACGCGGCGTCCGCGGTCGGCGGTCCCAAGCTGTCCGTCCAGACCGTGCGCCGGCTGCTCGGCATCAAGATCAACCACGTGGTCAACATCGACTTCCGCGGCTTTCGCCGCGCCGTCGACCGCCTCGGCTGCGTCTACGTCGACGTCGACCGCGACTACTACAACGACAACAACCCGCCGGCCGGGGGCGGCCCCGACTACGCGACGATCGACGTCAACCCTGGCTACCAGAAGCTCTGCGGCCAGGACGCGCTCGACTACGTGCGCTACCGGCACTTCGACGACGACCTCGTCCGCGCGGCACGCCAGCAGGACTTCCTGCGCCAGGCGAAGGATCAGATCGGCCTCAGCCGCATCTTCAATGACCGCAAGACGCTGCTGCGGATCTTCGCGCGCTACACGGAGACCGACATCCGCTCGAACACCGCGATCCTGCGCCTGCTCAAGCTCGCCTTCGAGTCCTCGAGCCACCCGATCCGCGAGGTGCACTTCCGCGGCGACATCGGGCCGACGTACGTGACCGTGACCAACGCGAACCTCGAGCTCACGAAGAACGAGTTCCTCAACGCGCAGGCCTCGGTCGGGCCGCGCCCGGTCGCGCGGGCGAGCGGGAAGGCCCGCCGGCGCGAGCGGAAGTCGAAGGGCCTGCCCCGCGGCATCGTCGTCGACAAGGTCGCGGCCGAGAACTTCGTCGCGCAGGCCTCGATTCGCACCCGCTTCCCGCTGTACTACCCGGCCGTCCGGCTCGCCCGCGGCGCCTACCAGTACGGCAAGCCGCGGGTCTACCGGATCCGCGATCGCGGCGGCCACCGCTACCGGGCGTACCGGATCGTCGTGTCCGCCGGCCTCCAGGGGCAGTTCTACGGCGTGCAGGGCACGAGCTGGAAGTCGCCGCCGATCCTCGACGACCCCAGCCAGAACCTGCGCATGCGCCGGCGCACGTACCAGCTCTTCTACGACGGCACCCGCCTGCGGCTCGTCGCCTGGCGCACCTCGAAGGCCGTCTACTGGGTGGCGAACACGCTCTCGGAGACGCTCACCAATCAGCAGATGCTGGCGATCGCGCGGTCGCTGAAGCGCGTGGGCTCGAAGTAGCCGACCAGTAGCCTTGGCCGCCGCCTCCATGGCCCCCGAGCGCGAACCCATCGGCGTCATCGGTACCGGCTACGTCGGTCTGGTGACGGCCGCGGGCTTCGCCGAGCTCGGGCACGACGTCTGGTGCATCGACATCGACGCGGCGAAGGTCGAGCGCCTGCAGCGCGGCGAAGTGCCGATCTACGAGCCCGGCCTCGAGGAGCTCGTCGCGCGCAACCGCGCCCGCCTTCGCTTCTCGACCGACCTCGCCGACGCGCTCGAGCACGCGCGCCTGCTCTTCGTCGCGGTCGGGACGCCGCCGACGTACTCGGGCGACGCCGACCTCGGCGCGGTCCACGCCGTCGTCGATGCCATGCCCCCCTCCGACCACCACGCGCTGATCATGAAGTCCACGGTCCCGGTGGGGACCGCGGCGTCGATCCGGCGCGCGCTCGCCGAGCGCGGCAAGGCGGGCTTTGGCTACGTCTCGTGCCCCGAGTTCCTGAAGGAGGGCACGGCGGTCCGCGACTTCCTCGAGCCCGACCGCGTGGTCGTCGGCGACGACGGCGACTGGGCCGGCGACGCGGTCGTCGCGCTCTACGCGCCGCTCGGGGCGCCGCTCGTGCGCACCGACGTCGCGAGCGCGGAGATGATCAAGCTCGCGGCGAACGCGTTCCTGGCCACGAAGATCTCGTTCATCAACGAGATCGCCAACGTCTGCGAGGCGACGGGTGCGGACGTCACCGAGGTCGCCCGCGGCATCGGCCTCGACGACCGCATCGGCCCGAAGTTCCTGCAGGCGGGCGTGGGCTTCGGGGGATCCTGCCTCGCCGGCGACGAGACGGTGCTGGTGCGCCACCACGGGCGCACGACGCTCTTGCGCCTCGAGGACCTCTGGGCGCGGCTGGAGGCCGAGGACGGCCCGGCGGCCGACGGGGTCATCGAGCCCGCCGGCCTCGAGGTCCTCTCGTGGGCGCCCGACCGGCGCGAGCCGCTGTTCCTGCCGGTGATGTGCATGACCTCCCGACGCTACGAGGGC
>DATNGY010000374.1:0-8080 GCA_035605735.1 Solirubrobacteraceae bacterium | reverse complement strand
GACGTAATCGCCCTGCACCAGGCCGAGCTGCGCAACACGGTCGGGCTCATGGGCACGGCCCTGACCGACGAGCAGGTCGGCGAGCTGGCCCGGCTGGCGCCGACCGTCCTCCTCGCCCTCGACGCCGACAGCGCGGGCCAGGACGCGATGCTCCGCGCGGCGCGCGTCGCCACACGGCAGCGACTGACCTTGCGCGTCGTCCCGCTGCCCGTGGACGCCGACCCCGCCGACCTCGTGCAGGCCGAGGGCGCGTCCGCCATCCTCGCGCGCGTCGAGGCGTCGGTGCCGTTCGTGCGCTTTCGGGTCGAGCGCGAGCTCGAGCGCGGCGATCTGACGACCGCCGAGGGGCGAGGTGCGGTCATCTCCGCGCTCAGGCCTCTGTTCGCGGAGCTCACCGACGAAGCAGTGCGTCAGGAGTTGCTACGGCTGGTTTGCGACCGAACCGATCTGTCCCCGAACATCCTGAGCCCCGAGCTTCCCAGCCGTGGTCGCTCCCGGCCCCTCGCGCCGGCCGATAACACCGCTCCCGCGCTTGGCCGCGCGCTCAGCGCGGCCGGTCGCGCCGAGCGGACGTTTCTCGCCCACGCCGTGGCGCTGCCGCAGGCCGGACGGGCGGCTCTGGCCGATCTCGATATCGAGGATCTCTTCACCGAGGAGACGAATCGTCGAGCCGCGCTTCACCTGCGGGAGCACCTGGGCTCGCCGACACTCGACAGCTCCGGCGTGGACGCCCCGCTCTCAGAGCTCCTCGCCGAGCTGGCGGTCGCTGGAGTCCGACCGTCGGCGGCGGCGCTCGAGGCCGAGACGCTGAAGCTCAAGATCAGATCCGTCGAGCGGAAGATCAAGGAAGCGCAGCATGCTCAGAGCGGTGACGTCGCGGCGCTCGTGACCCGACGGCACGAGCTCGGCCGAGAGCGCGACGCCGCGATCGCGCGGGCGATGGAGGAGACCGCCGCGGCGCGCTGACGAACCGCGCGCGGGGACCTCGTGCAGCGGAGAGCTCCGGGGGTGGGACTCGAACCCACAACCATCGCCTTAACAGGGCGCCGCTCTGCCGATTGAGCTACCCCGGACCGTGTACTCCTTATCCGCGCTATCCCGGAGGGGTGCCGCGGTGTTCGCGGCGAAGGGTAGCGAGCGAGTCCGGCCTCGACCTCGGCGTGGCAGTTTGCGCAGAGCAGAGTGCACTTGCGTGCCTCAGCCCGAGAGCGCTCGAGCGAACGCGCGATGCCACGCAGAGCGAGGCCAAAGGCCTTGCCGCCCGGGTCGTTGTGGTGGAAGTGCAGGGCGCGTACGCACCGGTCATAGCCGCAGAGCGCGCAGCGACCTCCCGCCTCGGCGACCAGGATCTCCTTCACACGCCTGCGACGGTCCGCGACGCGTTGCCGGCGGCACAGCACGCAGCGCAGATGATCCTTCGGCGCGTACGCGACGAACCTCGTCAGCCCGTGGGTCGGGCAGACGCGCTCGGCTTCCCGCTCGCCGTTGCCGGGACTCCGGGCGCGGGCCGTCTTGAGACCGAACTCGCGCAGCCAGTGACGTACCGTCGCCTGGCTCCGGCCCACCTCGGCTGCGATCTCGCGCGTGCTGAGCCCAGCTTGGACGAGAGCTTCGAGCACCTCGCGCTCCAATCCGCCGCGCGCCGCATGGCGCGCGGCGTGCTGCGAGGCCAGTCCGTGCTTGCGCACCCAGTACCCGACGGTCGACGGGTCGCGGCCGACGTCGCGGGCGATCGCCTCGGTCGACCGCCCTGACCCCGGTTGATCGGCCAACCACGCTCGCTCCATGACCGAACACTAGTTCGTGTGGCGGACGGAATCGACGCGTGCCACGGCGAATCGCTCGACCGCCGCCGCCGCCCGCGCGGCGCCGTCGTGCGCGCGCGCCCACTCCGCGACCTCCGCGGCGCGGGCCGCGAGCTCGGGCTCCGCCAGCGCGCGGCGCACGGCGAGGCGCAGGGGACCCGCCGCGCAGAACCGGGGCGGAAGGCGTACGCCGACACCGGCCCAGTCTAGGCGCGCCGCCGTCTCGTTCATGTCGCCCGCGGCCGGGACGATGACGATGACGCAGCCGGAGGCGAGCGCGCGCGCGACCGTCCCGTGCCCGCCGTGGCAGACGACGACGTCGCAGCGCGGCATCGCTTGGGCGTAGGAGATCCAGTCGACCGCGCGGAAGTTCGCCGGCGCCGGCGCGGGCAGCGGAGTCCTGTTGGTCGACACGACGACGCGGGCCCGCAGCGGCGGCCCGAGGCCTCCGAGCGCTGCGCGCAGCAGCCGCTGCTCGGGATCCTGCGAGGTCGACGGCGCGACGAGGACGAGCGGCGCGTCGCCCGGGGCGAGCTCGAGGGCGGGCGCCGGCGGTTCCCACAGGAGCGGTCCGACGACCTCGGTCGCCGGTCGTGGCGGCCACGGCGCCTCGAGCTGCGGGAACGTCGCGACCATCGCCAGCTCGCGCGAGATCCCGTTGTGCTTCCACGGCCGCGGCGCGAGCCCGAGACGCCGGCGCGTCTCGTTGAGCTCGTCGCGGCCGAGCTCGAGACTGCGGCGCACGACGCCGTCGGTCGTGCGCCAGAGCCGTCGCCCGAGCCGCGTCCGCGGGGGCCGGGCGCCCAGCGAGTACGGCGGCGCGCCGGGCGGCACCCGCGGGTCGAGGTGGGGGATGAGCGTCGCCACGGGGACGCCCTCGAGCTCGCCGGCGAGGGCGGGGGCGAGCGTCAGGATGTCGGCGACGACCGCGTGGGGGCGCAGCTCGGCCACCAGCGGGCGCGTGTCCTTCGTCGCGCGCACGACCGCCTCGAGCGGCTTGAGCGGGCGCTCGCGCGTGGGGAAGACGTGGTACTCCGGCGCCGGCGCGAAGCGCAGCCCCTCGCGCTCGGCGTCCGCGCGCCAGCGCTCCCAGGTCTGCAGGACGACGTCGTGGCCGCGCGCGGCGAGCGCGCGGCCGAGCGCGAGCATCGGGAACGCGTGCCCCGGGTCCCCGAAGGCGCCGAGCAGCAGCCGCAGCCGTGGCCCGTCAGGCGCCGGCAAGCTCGGCGATCAGGCGCAGCTGCTCGAGGCGCCCCGGCTTGTCGGCCGCCACCGGGGAGACGCCGAGCGTCCCGACCCCGGCGTCGCGCATGACCGCGAGGCGCTCGCGCACGCGGTCGGGCGGTCCGCAGATCGAGACGGTGTCGATGAGCTCGTCGGGAAGCGCCGCCATCGCCCCCTCGATCCTGCCGTCGAGGTAGAGGTCCTGCACGCGCGCGGCGGCGTCCTCGAACCCGTAGCGCTGGACCAGCTGGTTGTAGAAGTTCTGCTTGCGCGAGCCCATGCCCCCGACGTAGAGGGCGACGAACGGCCGCATCGCGTCGCGCGCCGCCTCGAGGTCGTCGTTGACGGAGACCTGCACCGTCGGCGCGATGTCGAAGCCGTCGAGCGAGCGACCCGCGCGGGCCGCGCCCTCCTCGAGCAGCGGGCGCACCTCGGCCACGTGCTCGGGGGAGAACAGCGTCGGGATCCAGCCGTCGGCGATCTCGCCCGCCAGCCGCGTGTTGTTCGGGCCGATCGCGGCCAGGTAGATCGGGATCCGCTCCTGCACCGGCGCGATCGTCAGCTTGAGCGCCTTGCCGGGACCGTCGGGGAGCGGCAGCTCGAGCGTCTCGCCGTGGAACTCGAGGCGCTCGCGCGCGAGCGCCTTGCGCACGACCGCGACGTACTCGCGCGTGCGCTGGATCTGGCGACCGAAGCGCTGGCCGTGCCAGCCCTCGGCAACCTGGGGGCCCGACGAGCCGATCCCGAGCAGCATCCGCCCGCCCGAGAGCTGGTCGAGCGTGGCGGCGGTCATCGCGGTCATCGCCGGCGAGCGCGCCGGCATCTGGAAGATCGCCGACCCGAGACGGATGGTCGTCGTCTGCCCGGCGAGCCAACCGAGGATCGTCGCCGCGTCGGAGCCATAGGCCTCCGCGGTCCAGACGCTGTCGTAGCCCAGCCGCTCGGCCTCCTGGACGATCTCGAGCTGGTCGGCGCTGCTCAGGCCGAGCCCCCAGTAGCCGATGTGCACGCCGAGCTTCATGCAAGTCGCCTTTCAGCGGAGAGGAACGTGGACGCCTGCCGCGACGCGGGGTACGGTCCGCGGCGGCGATCCTATGCGAAGCGCGCGGCCCCCGATCGACGATCTGCGAACGGCCGTAGCGCTGTTGCCGGAGCGCACCCGGGTGGCGATGCTCGAGGCCGTCCGCTCGGAGCCGATCGTCACCGGCGGCTACACGCGGCGCGGCGGCGGGGTCTGCCCGATGCTCGGCGCACATCGCCGCGGCGGGCGGACGGACCTGATTGCGTTCGCCCGCGCGTGGGATCGCTTCACCGGCGCCAGGCGCCCGCGGCTGGCCACCGCCTACGAGGTGCGCGCGCTCGAGGCCGAGCTCGCGGCGTCGCTGTCGCGCGGCGGCGAGCGCGGTCCGCTCGGCGCGGCGATCGCCGCCCACCAGGCGCTCGTGCGCCGCCGCAAGGGCGAGGAGGCCGCTGCGCTCGGCCGCGACTGGCTCAGAGCACGTCGCCCTGACGAACGAACTGGACCTCGGGAACGACGCAGCCCGGGGACTGGTGCAGGAGCACCCGCACCACCTCGGCGATGTCCTCCACCTGGATCATCGCCTCGGGACTGACCTGGCCCTTGACGAAGTCCGTCATCGGGGTGTCGACGAACGCGGGGCAGAGCGCGGTGTTCTTGACGCCGTGCCCGCCAAGCTCCTTGTGCATCGCCTGGGTGAAGCCCACGATCGCCGCCTTCGTCGCGCTGTAGACCGACAGCCAGGGCTGGCCCGACTTGGCCGAGATCGAGGCCGTGTTGAGGACGAGCGCGCACCGGTGCTCGGCGCCCGCGGCCTTCAGGAGCTCGGCGCACTCGCGGTAGAAGAGGAGCGTCGAGCGGACGTTCGTCGCCAGCTGGAGGTCGATCCGCTTGGCGGTCAGCCCCTCCACGGGCTCGCCGAAGCCGACGCCGGCGTTGTTGACGAGCACGTCGACGCGCCCGAAGCGGTCGCGGTGGCGCCTCACGACATCCTGCACGGCGGCCTCGTCGCCGAGGTCGCCCGCGACTGTCTCGACCTCGAAGCCCGCGTCGCGCAGCCCGGCCGCGTCGGCCTCCAGCTTCTCGGGGCGCCGCGCGGCCACGGTGAGGCCGTGGCCCTCCTCGCCCAGCATCCGCGCGAGCGCGAGCCCGATCCCGCTCGAGGCCCCCGTCACGATCGCCGCCCGCTCTGTCATCTGCCGCTCCTCCACGCCGTCGGGTGTGGCGCGGCATCAAATCACGGCGCCTACACTCGCCGCGTGCGTCGCGCCCCGCTCGCCGTCTCGCTCTCGGCGCTCGTCCTCCTCGGCGCGCTGTTCGCGGCCGGGTGCGGATCGAGCGACGACTCCACGCCGCCGCCCCAGCCCCAGCCGACGGCGCGGCCCGCCGACTTCCCCGCGGCGAGCGGCAAGACCGTCGCGGACCTAAAGTCCGCGGCCCAGCAGGAGGGGCCGATCCTCGCGCCGAGCGTCTCGCTGCTGGCCAAGGGTCCCAACCGCTTCGGCTTCGCGCTCTTCGACACGGCGCGCAAGCAGATCACCGGCGCGCAGGTCGCGATCTACACGTCGCGCCGCGATGGGTCCGGCCTGCGCGGGCCCTACGTCGCCCGCGCGGAGTCGCTGAAGGTCCAGGCGCCGTTCGAGAGCCAGACGACGGCGAACGACCCCGACGCCGCGAAGAGCGTCTATGTCGCCGACGTGCCGTTCCGGCGCGCGGGCAAGCGGGTCGTCACGGCGCTCGCGCGCCTTGACGGCCGGCTCGTGGTCACGAACTCCTACAGCGTCGACGTGTCCGCGGGTCGGGGCGGCGGCCCGCCTGGCGTCGGCGACCGCGCGATCCGGGTCCACACGCCGACGCTCGCCTCGGTCGGCGGCGATGCGGCGAAGATCGACACCCGCCGCCCCGCCGCGAAGGACCTGCTGCAGAACGACCTCGCGGGCGTCCTCGGCAAGCGCCCCGTCGTGATCACCTTCGCCACGCCGCTGCTGTGCCAGAGCCGAGTCTGCGGGCCGGTCGTCGACGTCGTGGAGCAGGTCAAGGCGCACTCGCCCAAGGACATCGCGTTCATCCACCAGGAGATCTACCGCGACAACCGCGTCGACAAGGGGGTGACGCCGCAGGTCGCCGCCTGGCGGCTGCCCTCCGAGCCCTGGACGTTCGTCATCGACCGCAGCGGACGGATCGTCACGCGCTTCGAGGGCGCGTTCTCGCCGGGCGAGCTCCAGCGGGCGGTCGCCCGCCTTCGGACGTAGCGTCGCGCTCCTTCGACCACTGCCAGAGCGCGCGGTCGAGCGTGCGGCCGTCGACGCCCGCCACCGCCGCCACCCCACGCCACGCGCTCACGTACGCCGACCAGAGCCGGAAGCCACGGCTTACCGGCGACCGCACGCCGAGCGCCTCCAGCGCGCGCACGTCGAGGATCGGATAGCGCTCGGGGTAGGCGACGTGGAGAAGGACCGAGGCCGTCGGCCAGGCCACGCCCGACAGCGAGAGCAGCGCGTCCATCCGCTCGCGCTCGCCGCTTCCCGAAGCGAGCGCGATCCGGGTCGCCGCGCGGACCGCGCGGGCGCTGTTGCGCGCCACCAGCGGGGCGCTGAGGGCGCTCTTCCAGCGACACACGATCAGGAACTCGCCGCGGGTGTAGTGGCCGCGTGCGCGCGCGGCCCGGCCGATGGCGAGGACGGCCGTGTCGGCCTCGTCGGCGTAGCGGGCGGCGAGCTCCGCCACGCGCTCGACCGGGAACTGCAGCGCGAACTCCGGCACCGATCGAACCTACTCGCCCCGTGCGAGGATCTCGGCGGGGCCCGTAGCTCAATCCGGTCAGAGCAGCGGACTCATAATCCGTCAGATCCAGGTTCAAGTCCTGGCGGGCCCATGCCAAGTAGCTGGAAACGACCCTTATCTGTTGGCCCCGGAGAGTGCGCTGCGCCGAATGTGCCCCGAGCAAAGCCAAGCGGCCTCGTCCGCAGGCCGTCGTACTCCCTGACCATGAGCTCGATCAGGTGTATCCGCGGCCCGGCGATCGCCGGGCTCCAACCCCGCGCGCCGCGGTCCCAGAGAGCAGGAGTCGTGCGCGCTTCCAAAGCCAACCACCTCGAACGCGTAGCGTCCGTTTCGCACCGGTGCTACCGAAACCCTGCCAACACGGCACGGGAAACGGACGGCCGCGGCGACCAGCCCCGAGGCCCCGCCTCGCGCCGCTACCGAGCCCAGGAGCGACCATGACCGAGCGTCCACCGGACAGCCCCTTCCCGTCCGTAGCGGGCGTGAGCCCGGGGCCAGTGGAGACGCGCTGATCGAAGGAGCAGCGGCGCTTCGGCCGCGTCGCGTCCGGGCCGCTTGCTCAGATTCGTCCGACGCTGGGGCCGGTTGGGTTCATGGGGCCGGAGTGGGGAGCAATCGCGCAATGCGCGCGAGAGCCTGCATCGGAACCCGCTCCCGCCTTCGCCCTGGGACGAGCGTGTCGTCGAACTCGAGCATGACCATCGATAGATAGAGAACGACGCGTGGATCGCGCTTTCGCTTGACGCCTGCAGCCCGAAGCGTGCTGCAGGTGCGCTCGATGAAGTCCTCGAAGCGCATGGCCGGCCGGTGCCAGTTGCGCACGCGGACCACCCCACCAGAGTGATTCCTGAACGTGTGAAGGGCACCGATCGGCACCGAGGCTGACTCGCCAGGCGCGAGCGTGCACCAATCGCCCTCCACCACCAGGTCGAAGCATCCCTCCACAACTTCGCATTCCTCCACCTGCTGAGGATGGATGTGGGGCGGCGGGGTACGCATCGCGCCGGCAGTACGAACTCCATCTCGACCGACTCGCCGTCCGTCTCGGCGGCTGCGCGCCGCACGATGTAGACGCTCCCGTCCGGCATCTTGAAGCGTTCACCCGACGTAGCCATCTCGGCCCCCTGAGGTCGTTTGCGCGACGGTAGGTCGACAGGGCGCAGCGCGCAAACAGGCGTAGTGCCGCGGTCATCTCTGCATGGGCGTCCTGTTGCCGCTTTCGTGCACGCGAGCGAGCGTCGCCGAGTTC
>DATNGY010000373.1:0-4142 GCA_035605735.1 Solirubrobacteraceae bacterium | reverse complement strand
TGAACACGGCGTGGTCGACGGGCTCGATGCGCCGGAAGTGCAGCGCCTGGTCGAGGATCTCGCTCGCGGTGAGGTTGCGCCCGAAGCGCATCGCGCCGGTGGCGCAGAACGTGCACGTCAGCGGGCAGCCCGACTGCGAGGACAGGCACAGCGAGCGCCGACCATCGCCATAGCGCATGAGCACCGCCTCGACGGGGTGGCCGTCGCGGGTGCGAAAGAGCGCCTTGACGGTCCCGTCCCGAGCGCGGGCCTCGCGCTCCAGGGCGAGGCTCGAGAACGGCACGTCCGCGGCGAGGCGCGCGCGGAGCGCGACGGGCAGATCCGTCATCGCGTCGTAGCCGGAGGCTCCGCGCGCCGCCCAGGCCCACACCTGGCGCGCGCGGAACCGCGGCTCGCCCGCGCCGGCCAGCGTGCGCTGAAGGAGCTCGAGGTCCACGCGCCACACGGTAGCTTCGCGTCGATGCGCCTCGCCAAGCACCTGGCCCACGCCGGCGTCGCCTCGCGCCGCGGCGCGGAGGCGCTCATCGCCACCGGGCGCGTGACCGTGGACGGCGCGACGATCACCGACCCGGCCCGCGACGTCGACGGCGCCGAGCGCGTTGCCGTCGACGGAAGGCCCGTCGCCGTCCCGAGCGACCGCGTCGTCATCGCCATGCACAAGCCCACCGGCGTCGTCTCGACCGCCCGCGACCCGCAGGGTCGGCCCACGGTCGTCGACCTCGTGGCCGACGTCCCCGGCCGGCTGTACCCGGTCGGACGACTCGACGCCGACACGACCGGCCTGATCCTGCTCACCGACGACGGCGAGCTCGCGCACCGCCTCACGCACCCGCGCTTCGAGGTCCCGAAGACCTACCGCGCGCGCGTCGGCGGCGGGCCGGTCGGCGAGCGCGCGCTGCGCGCGCTCCGCGACGGGGTCGAGCTCGACGACGGGCGGACCGCGCCGGCCACCGTCCACCTGGCCGGCGAGGACGAGCTCGAGCTCACGCTCCACGAGGGCCGCAAGCGCCAGGTGCGGCGGATGTGCGCCGCCGTCGGCCACCCGGTCCGGGCACTGCGCCGGGTGGCCTTCGGCCCGCTCGCGCTCGGCGACCTGCCCGAGGGCGCGTACCGGCGCGTGCGCCCGGACGAGCTCGAGCGCCTGCGCGCCGCCGCGCGCGAGCTCGGTAGCCAGGAGAGGGCTGCCGCCGCTCCGGGGCGCCGGCTGGATACCACTGCAGACCAATCCGCGCCACGCTGATGCCGCGCCCGATGGCGCGCGTCGACCACGGCCGGGAGCTCGCGCTTGCCGGTCAGCCCCACCCGGCCATGAGGGGGACGTCGACGCGGGTCACGGCGACGTCGCCGGGGCCGAAGTCGATGCGGAGTCGCACCCTCCTGACCGGGGTGCCGGCGCCGAGCCAGCGTCCGCTGCGATCGGGTCGGGCGCCGAGGCGGTCGACGATTCCGGCCGGCTGAAGGAAGCCGGCGAACATCGCTCGGCGGCCGGCGCGACGCGGGCCGCCCCACCCGGGGTCGTCCAGCGCGAACCGTCGCCCGGCGACGGCGGCTGTGACGGAGCGCGCCGGCCTCCGCAGCCATACGGCCAGACCGATGCGATCGCAGGCGACCGTGCTCGGCTCGGCGCACGAGACGCCCATGTATGGGGTCCGGGCCAGCGCGGTCCCGGGCGCAACGGCCCGTGGTCCACCGGCGGGCTCTGCCGCGTCCCGGCCCGGACCCGCCGCGCTATACCCCACGCCAGCGGCCACGAGCACGGCGACGAGCGCACCGCCGATCCAGCGCCGTCGATGCCGTTGGCGACGACGCGCATCGTCGATGACCCCGAGCTCGGCGACGGCGTCCCAAGCCATGGAGCTAGTATGGCTAGCATCATGCCGTTCGGCAAGGTCGATCGCTCCGAGCCGGCGCCGCTGCACGACCAGGTGGCGGCCCAGATCCGCCGGGCGATCGCGGACGGTGAGGCTCGTCACGGAGAGCGACTGCCGCCCGCGCGCGACCTCGCGGCTGTCCTCGGCGTCAACACCAACACCGTCCTGAGGGCGTTGCGGGCGCTGCGTGACGAGGGGCTGCTCGAGTTCCGTCGCGGCCGCGGCGTCCGCGTCACGGGAACGCCCGAGCGTGGAGCGGTCATCGCCAAGGCCCGGGAGCTGGTCGCGCTCGCTCGGGTCCAGGGCCTCGCGCGCGACGAGCTGATGGCCATCATTCGGCAGCTTCCTTAGCCAACGGCACGATTTCGACGTGACCCGGAGCGAGACCGGGATGCCTCTCGGAAGTGCTGGCTGTTCGCGATGCAGTCGCGACCGCGGGATGTCGGTTGTGGTTGGAGGGTGGTTGGGGCGTCGACGCCCTTGTCGGTCGCCAGACACGGCCACACCGCGCCCCTCGACCTAGACATCGACGCCGACTGCGAAGGGACATCGCTCTTGGCTCTGACCAGTCTCGGCGATCGAGACTGATTGGCGACCCAACCGCGTCCAGTTGATCGCCGAGGGGCGGGGCTGGGTAGACGTGCACCCCTGGTCATCGACGACGACGGCAACGCCCGACAGGCGGCGCTCGACGGCGGCTTCTACGACTTTCCCAGGTCCTACGTCGGGGAGCCCCGGTGAACGCCTCTCGGGCTCATCCCCCCGCTGTCGTCGAGACTGTCGAGCTCGGCGAGGTCATGCTCGTCAACCTCGCTGTGCTCGTATCCGGCGTGGAATCGGCGCTGTCCCGTGGCCGAAACGCAACGAGCGGGAGTCCCCGCTAACGAGCCCGTAACGAAGTACCACTCGTTCTCCGCGACGGTCGCCGAGCTCGGCCTGTAGTTGCCGCTACCGATACGTGGCGGCGCGGACGCCCTGGACGACGCTCGCGACGGAGCGCTCGATGTGGCCGGTCCCCCGGGCGGTCGCTGCACGGCCGAGCGCCCGCGACCCTTGCGAGCATCCGCGCATGCCCGACGCCGCGGACCCGCCCCATCGTCACCCAGCAGGAGCGCTCGAGCGGACCGGCTACCAGCTGGTGTTCGAGGAGCGCTTCACGGACCCGACCCTGGACCCCGACCGATGGGTCGCTCACTACCTGCCGCACTGGACCACACGGGAGCGCTCCGCCGCGCGCTACGAGCTGCGGCCCGGTGTCCTGCGGCTGCGCATCGACGCCGACCAGCCCGCCTGGCGCGTCGACGACGGCGAGCTGAGGGCCTCGAACATCCAGACCGGGACCTTCGCCGGACCGATCGGGTCGCCCATCGGGCAGCACCGCCACCGCCCCGACCTCGCAGTGACAACGGCGCAGCCCACGCGGCGGCTCTACACGCCATCGAGCGGGCTGGTCGAAGCCGTCCTGCGGGCGAGCCCGGACCCGACGTGCATGCTGGCGCTCTGGCTGGTGGGCTTCGAGGAGGAGGCCCCTGAGGCGTCTGGGGAAATCTGCGTCGCCGAGCTCTTCGGCAGCGCCATCGGGCCACGGCGCTCCGGCGTGCGGATCGGGGTAAAGGCCCACAACGATCCGCGCCTTCACGACGACATGGAGGAGGTACCGCTCGACATGGATGCCACCGGCTGGCACACGTACACCGTCGAGTGGACGCCGCAGCAGATTCGCTTCTTCGTCGATGACCACCAGGTCCGCGCCGTCCGCCAGCGCATCGACTATCCGCTGCAGGTGATGGTCGACCTCTTCGAGTTCCCGCAGACCACCGTCCGCGATCCCACCGCGTACCCCAAGGTCGGTGAGGTCAAGGCCGTGCGCGGGTACCGGCGCACGTGAGCACGCAGGCCTAGCCCCGCCCGAAGCGCGCCACCAGCCGGCCCGCGCCGCCGGCGCGCTCGCCGATGCGCTCGAGCGCCTCGCGCGGCTTCGCGCCGGCCTCGAGGCCCGACGGGCGTCGCAGCCAGTAGACGACGAACTCGTAGCGGTGCGCGCCCTTGCCCTTCGGCGGGCACGGCGCCCCCCAGCCGCGGTCGCCGAAGGAGTTCTCGCCCTCGCGGGCGCCGGCCGGGAGAGCCGCCGCGCCCAGGGCGCGCGTGCCCCGCGAGATCCCGTACGCCGTCCAGTGCACGAAGCCGCCCGCGTCGGGATCGATGACCACGACGGCGAGCTCGCGTGCGGCCGCGGGCACGGGCGACCACCGCAGCGGCGGGCGCCGGCCG
>DATNGY010000372.1:0-2329 GCA_035605735.1 Solirubrobacteraceae bacterium | reverse complement strand
ACGATGGTGGCGCAGCGCTACTTGGAGGCCCTCCGGTGAACTTCGACGCCATCGTCGTCGGCGGCGGCCACAACGGCCTGACCGCGGCGGCGTACCTCGCGCGCGCGGGCCTGCGCGTGTGCGTCCTGGAGCGGCGGCCGCTGCTCGGCGGCGCGGCCGTCACCGAGGAGCTGTGGCCTGGCCGGCGCGTTTCCCGCGCGTCGTACGTCGTCTCCATGCTCCAGCCCAAGGTCGTCGCCGAGCTCCAGCTCGCGCGCTTCGGCTACGAGGCGATCCCGCTCGACCCGGAGTTCGCGACGTTCGCCGCCGACGGCCAGCCGATCCTCCTGCCCAACGACGAGCGCGTCGCGTACGAGCAGGTCGCGCGGGTCTCACGGCGCGACGCCGAGGCGCTCGCCCCGTTCGACGCGCTCTTCCAGAAGGCCGCCGGCTTCCTCAAGCCGCTCATGCTGCGCCCGCCGCCGGCGCTCGGCTCGCGGCGGCCGGCCGACGTCTTCGAGCTCCTGCGCGAGGCCGGCCGCGCGGCCGGCCTGAGCCGACGCGAGCTCGCCGACGTCTTCCGCCTGCTCACGATGTCCGTCGGCGACCTCCTCGACGACCACTTCGAGACCGATGAGCTCAAGGGCGCCTACGCGTCGAGCGGCGTGGTCGGCGTCTGGGCCGGCCCCTATACGCCGGGCACGGCGTACAACCTCCTGCACCACGCGCTCGGCGAGGTCGACGGCGTCCAGGGGGCCTGGGCGCACGTTCGCGGGGGCATGGGCGCGATCTCGGAGGCGATCGCCGCGAGCGCGCGCGCCCACGGGGCCGAGGTGCGCGCAGGCGCCGAAGTGGCGTCGATCGACGTGACCGGCGGCCGCGTCGCCGGGGTGACGCTCGCCGGGGGCGAGCGGCTGACGGCGCCCGTCGTGCTCTCGGGCGCCCACCCGAGGCGCACGGTCCTCCACCTCGTCGGCGCCCAGCACTTCCCCGCGGAGGTGGCGGCGGACATGCGCCGCTATCGCACGCGGGGCGCGTCGGTGAAGATCAACGCCGTGCTCTCCGAGCCGCCGCGCTTCGAGCGCGTGCCGCGCGAGCTCGGCGAGCGCCTGTGGCACGCGAGCCTCGCGCTCTGCCCGTCGGTGGCGTACCTCGAGCGGGCGTGGCAGGACGCGCAGCGCGGCGTGCCCGCGGCGGGCCCGTACATCGAGGTCGAGGTGCCGACCGCGGTCGATCCGTCGCTCACCGACGACGGCACGACGATCCTGACGATGTTCACGCAGTTCGGCCCGTGGCATGAGGACGGCTGGCCCGAGGGTGCGCGCGGGGCCTACGCGCAGCGCTGCATAGCGATGCTCGCCGAGCACGCCCCGAACGTCCCCGGCGCGATCCTCGACCTCGAGGTGCTGGCGCCGCCCGACCTCGAGCGGATCTTCGGCCTCGAGGGCGGCTCGATCTTCCAGGGCGAGCAGGGCCTCGACCAGATGGCGTTCATGCGCCCGACGCCCGAGCTCTCGCGCTACGCGACCCCCGTCGGCGGCCTCTACCTCTGCGGGGCGGGCACGCACCCGGGCGGCGGCGTCATCGCGGCCTCGGGCCACAACGCGGCGCACCGCGTCCTGCGCGACGTGCGCGGCGGCCTGCTGCGCCGACACCGGCGCGCGCGTGCGATCATCGCATGAGCGCGGCGGCTGCCCGCTGAGTTGGGCGTCCATGTGACGCCTAAGCCGGCACTCAGCAGCCGAACCCGCGCCGCCGACCACGACCGGGCTCGCTCTCCCTCGTTGCCCGAGCTCGCAACCGCCTGAACGCACATTCAGGCCCACCGGCATCGATGCACGGCGGTTCCTCCTTGACATCTCGCGTCGGCACCGGATAGGAATGCCACTGCTTTGAACGGTCCTTCAAAGCACACTCGCCGATCGCTTCTGCGCCGCACCGGGGCTGCCGCGGCAGGAGCGGGGGCGCTGGGAGCGCTCGCGGGGTGCGAGAACACGACGACGCCGGTCGCCGCCGGGGAGAGCGGCGGCGGCGGGCGCGGCATCCTCGGCGATCCGACGGCGGGGGGTCCCGTCGACGCGGCGGGCATCCCGCTCGCGCGGCGCGACTACCCCGTCGTCATGCCCCGCCTGGGCGACGCCGTCAAGACGGGCGCCAAGCCCGAGCGCGGCGGCGAGCTGCAGATCTACAACTACGCCGACTACCTCAATCCGGCCGTGCTCAAGGCGTTCGGGAAGCGCGAGGGCGTCTCCGTCCGCGTCACGACGTTCGAGACCCTGGACGAGGCCTTCTCGAAGCTGAGCACCGGGCGACTGAAGTTCGACGTCATCTTCTCGACGCCCGACCAGCT
>DATNGY010000371.1:0-5172 GCA_035605735.1 Solirubrobacteraceae bacterium | reverse complement strand
GACGGGCGGCGGCACGAAGTCGTGCCCCAGCGTGTACATCGGCATCAGCGGCGTCAGGCCCGCGGTGTCGCCGAAGTCGTAGGCGTACACCCCGCGCGTCAGCGTCGGGCAGGCGGCCGGCTCGGCGGCCACGATCCGGATCTGCCGCTCGCCGGCCAGCACGCCGCGCAGGAACGGGAAGGTCAGCCCGGCGAAGTTCGAGCCGCCGCCCACGCAGCCGATGATCACGTCCGGCTCGGCGCCGGCCATCTCCATCTGGCGCATCGCCTCCTGGCCGATCACCGTCTGATGGAGCATGACGTGGTTGAGCACCGACCCGAGCGAGTAGTTGCAGGTCGGGTCGTGAGCGGCGACCTCGACCGCCTCGGAGATCGCGATCCCGAGCGAGCCGGTCGGGTGCGCGCCGTTCGCGCGCCCCGCCGCCGTGACGTCGCTCGGCGAGCGGTGCACGGTCGCCCCCCACGTCTGCATCATCGAGCGCCGGTAGGGCTTCTGGTCGTAGCTCGAGCCGACCATGAAGACCTCGCAGTCGAGACCGAAGAGGCAGCAGGCAAAGGCCAGCGACGAGCCCCACTGGCCCGCGCCGGTCTCGGTGACGAGCCGGCGCATGCCGGCCTCGGCGTTTTCGTAGGCCTGGGCCACGGCCGTGTTCGGCTTGTGCGAGCCGGCCGGCGCGACGCCCTCGTACTTGAAGTAGATGTGCGCCGGGGTGGCGAGCGCCGCCTCCAGGCGCCGCGCGCGGTACAGCGGCGTCGGGCGCCACAGACCGTAGGCGTCGCGGACGGGCTCGGGGATCTCGATCTCCGGCGCCGGCGAGACCTCCTGCTCGATCAGCGCCATCGGGAAGATCGGCGTGAGGTCGGGCGGGCCGGCCGGCTCGTGCGTCTGCGGGTTCAGCGGTGGCAGCGGGTCGCCGGGGAGGTCCGGGCCGAGGTTGACCCAGTGCGTGGGGATCGCGTCGGCGGGCAGCAGGAACGTCGCGGGCTCGTGGGTCATGGCGAGGCGATCCTACGGGGGCGCGCCGTAGCGGGCGACCAGGCAGCGGAACGCGGCGAAGGCGGGCTTGCGGGCGTAGTCGTCGCGCAGCAGGCCGAAGCGCGCCTGCGGATCGGCGCTGGAGCTGTCGTTGTCGCGCAGGCCGAACCAGCGCAGGTCGGTGACGTGGTAGGTGCCGCGGTAGCGCACGGCGGTCCCGACGATCGCGCGGACGGCCGCGCGCTGGGCCGCCTCGGAGCGCCCCGGTCCGGTCGGCCAGCCCGTCTCCTCGACGCGCAGCGGCGTCGAGCGCCCGAAGCCCGCGAGCGGCAGGTAGCACTCGCGCATCTGGGCGAGCCCCTCGAGGAACGCGTCGCCGAGGTGGACGATCGCCGCGGCCGGCGGCGCGAACGTCCCCGGGTACAGGTCGACGCCGACCCAGTCGGTCGCGCGGCGCAGCCGCGCCCCGCCGCGCCGGCCGATCGCGCGCCAGAAGGCGGCGTCGCCGTCGCCGAAGCGCCACGCCGCGTTGAACCCGATCCGCAGCTGGCGGAAGCGGTGCCGGCGCGCCTCGCGCTTGGCCGCGACCACGCCCTCGACCAGGGCCGGCACCGCGCCACGGTAGGCGCCGTCGGAGGTGTTGGGCGAGAACTTCAGGTTGACCTCGTTGGTGATCTGCAGCCCGGCCACGCGGCGGATCGGCCCGAAGGCGCGGACGGCTTGCCGCACGAAGCGCAGCCACGCGCCGAGGTCACCGTCCTGCGCCGGCCGCGGGTGGTAGCGGACCTGCAGCTCGACGTCGAGGCCGAGCCGCGCGAAGTGGCGGGCCTGGCGACGGAAGCGGGCGATGCCCGGCGCTCCGTCGCCCGAGAAGAGGCGGTTGAGGCGGACCGTGAACGAGCGGCGCCCGGCGAGCCGGAGCAGGGCGGCGTCGCGGGCCCGCGCGTTCTCGGGGACGACCCGGCCGGTCTGCGCGGCGCCGCTCTGCCCGGCGAGCCGCGGGCCGATCCCCAAGCGGAGCGCGAGCCCTCCGCGCGGGGCGTCGTCGGCGTAGCTCTGGCGGCAGAACGGGTCCGCGCGCGCGGGCGGCGGCGTGCGCGCCGGCGGGATCGCGCCGCCGGCGTCCCACGGGATCGCCGCCGCGGGCGGCCCGCCGAGCGCGATCGCGGCGAGCGCGAGCGGGGCGAGCCGTGCGGCCATGGCGCGGCAAGCTACGCCGATGACCGTGCCGGACGTCGAAGAGGCGGTGGCGCTCTACGCGGCGGGCTGGTTTCCGATGGACGGGCCCGGGTACGCCGCGGAGCCGCTGCCGTTCTTCGCGGCCCGCGAGCGCGCGGTGCTCGAGCTCGACGAGGCCGCGCGCGCCGCGCTGCGCCGGCGGCTGCGGCGCAGCCTGCGTCGCGGCGCGGGCTGGCGCCTCGAGCGCGACCGCGCCTTCGCGCGCGTCCTCGACGCCTGCGCCCGACCCCGCGCGGCCGGCGACGAGGTCTGGATCACGCCGCGCCTGCGCGAGCTCTACCGGCGCCTGCACGCCGCCGGCGTCGCGCACTCCTTCGAGCTCTGGGAGGGCGATGAGACGCTCGCCGGCATCCTCGCCGTGCGGCTGGGGCGCGCGGCCATGCTCGAGTCGATGGTCCACTGGCGTCCGGACGCGGGCAACGTCCTGCTCGTGCGGACGGTCGACGCGCTCGCGGCCGAGGGCGTCGAGCTCTGCGACGTCCAGCTGCCGACGCCGCACACCGAGCGCCTCGGAGCGCGGCTCATCCCGCGCGCGGCCTACGAGGCGCGGCTGCGCGCGGCGCAGGCTCCGTAGAGTGGCGGCCATGGACGAACGCCTGTGCCGGGTCGGCGAGGTCGAGCTCTGCTACGAGCCCTTCGGCGACCCGGACGATCCGCCGCTGCTCCTCGTCATGAGCCTGGGCACGCAGATGATCGGCTGGCACGAGGACTTCTGCCGCCTGCTCGCCGGCCGAGGGTTCCACGTCATCCGCTACGACAACCGCGACATCGGCCGCTCGACGCACGTGGCCGCGCCGCCGCCGACGCGGCGCCAGCTCGTCACCCGCGACCGGCGTGCCGCCGCCTACACGCTCGAGGACATGGCCGGCGACGCCGCCGGCCTGATCCGCGCGCTCGGCCACGACGCCGCGCACGTGGTCGGCGTCTCGATGGGCGGGATGATCGCCCAGACGCTGGCCGCCCGCCATCCCGAGCGCGTGCTCTCGCTCGCCTCGATCATGTCGAGCACGGGCGCGCGCTGGACCGGGCAGCCGGCGCTGCGCGTCCTGCCGTTCTTCGTCCGCCGGCGCCCGGCCACGCGCGCCGAGGCCGTCGAGCGAGCGCTCGCGCTCTTCCGGATCGTCGGCTCGCCGGACTTCGATCGCGACGAGGCGCGCCTGCGCGCGATGTCCGAGCTGGCCTTCGAGCGCGGTCCCGACGACGCCGCCGGAACGGGGCGTCAGCTCGCCGCGATCTTCGCGTCCGGCGACCGGCGGTCGTCGCTCGCGCGCATCACGGCCCCGACCGTGGTCATCCACGGCACGAAGGACCGGATGGTCGCCCCCTCGGGCGGGCGCGCCACCGCGGCGGCGATCCCCGGCGCGCGCCTCGAGCTCATCGCGGGCATGGGCCACGACCTGCCGCGCGCCGTCTGGCCGCGCGTGGTCGACCTCATCGTCGACAACGCCCGCCGCGGGCAGCCCGGCGCGGCGGCGGCGGCCGCCTGACCGATCGCGCGCGCCCGCCGCGGACGGCGCCGGCCGCCGCGCGCGCGGTCCGCGCGCGGCTCGGCGCCCCGCCCGACGCGACGCTCGACGTGCTCGCGGCCGCGGAGGCCGGGCTCGGCGTCGGCGTCGTCCTCCTCGACCTCGGCCACGACACGGCGGGCGCGCTTCTGCGCCGGGGCGAGCGCGCGTTCGCGTTCGTCCACGGGCGCCAGGCCGTCGTGCGCCAGCGCTTCACGCTGGCCCACGAGCTCGGCCACCACGTCCTCGGGCACGGGCCGGCGCTCGACACGCCGCGCTCGATCTTCGCCGGCGACTTCGACCCCGTCGAGGCGCAGGCCAACGCGTTCGCCGCCGAGCTCATCGCCCCCGCACCGGCCGTGCGGCGCGTCGCCGCGGAGCTCGGCGCCCGCCCCGTCACGCTCGAGCTCGTCGTCCGCGCGGCCAGGGAGTTCGGGCTGAGCGCCCAGGCCGCGCGCATCCGCCTCGAGCGCGCCGGCGTGCTGCGCGATCGCGCCCTGATCGCCCGCCTCGACACCGAGATCGCGGCCGGCCTGCACACCTCGCTGGCCGGGCTGCTCGGGCTGCGCGACCGCGACGACTCCCTCGCGCGCGCGGCGCGCCACCTGCCGCGCCTGCCCGAGGCCGCGCACGGGAGCGCGCTCGAGGCGCTCCTGGACGGCAGCGCGAGCGGCGTCGAGGTGGCGCGGGCCGTCGGCCGCGACGCGGTGGCGGTCGCGCGGGCGCTGCGGGGGTTGTAGGCGCAAGGGGGGTTCGGCGATCTGTGCACGCATGCCATGCACAACTCGCCGAACCCCCTGCCAGCCTGGGACGATGCCGGGATGGACGACGGCGGGGTCCGCGTCGACCGCTGGCTATGGGCCGCGCGCCTGGTCAAGACGCGCTCGCTGGCCGCCGAGGCGGTCCGGGGCGGCCGGGTCCACGTCAACGGCCGGGCCGTGAAGCCGAGCCGGGACGTCCGGCCGGGCGACCGGCTCGCGCTGACGACCGGAAGCGTGCGCCGCGAGCTCGTCGTGCGCGCCACGGCCGCGCGCCGCGGCCCGGCCGCCGAGGCCGCGCGGCTCTACGAGGAGACGCCGGAGAGCGTCGCCGAGCGCGAGCGCTCGATGCGCGAGCGCCGCCTCGCAGCGCCGCCGGCGCTCGACGCCGGCGCCGGGCGCCCGACGAAGCGCGACCGCCGGCGCCTCGATCGGGCGCGCGGCCGCTGACGCGAAACGCACAGAAAAGAGCGCGCAAGCAACGCAAAGTGGCCCACCGCACACTGCCGGCGCACCGGCCGACCTACGATCGCCCCCAAGGTCCAGGCGAGAAGCCCGGGGGGTGCTTTCGCTTCCTTGCCGCCGCGCATCTTCATCAACTACCGCCGCGAGGACGCCTCGGGACACGCCGGGCGCCTCTACGACGCGCTCGCGGGGCGCTTCGGACGTGACTCCGTCTTCATGGACGTCGACAC
>DATNGY010000370.1:0-5554 GCA_035605735.1 Solirubrobacteraceae bacterium | reverse complement strand
GCGGCGAGCGCGAGGAGCGGGGGGCAGCCGCCGCCGCGCCGCAGCGCCGCCACCGCGTGCGCGCCGGCCTCGGCGTCCACGAGCACGACGTCATAGGCGTTCGCGTCGAGCAGGCGGACGCCGTCGAGCGCGCTCGCCGCGTGCTCGACGCAGCGCGCCGGACGCAGGAGCTCGCCGAGATAGGCGCCGAGCTCGTCGTCCGCGGCGATCACGAGCACGCGCGCGACGTCGCGCGCGGCGGCCTCGGCGTGGCCGTCGCCGTTGCGACGCGCGACGGCGCGCAGCTCGGCGCGCAGCTCCTCGACCGTCGCGCGCTGGCGCTCGGCGACGTCGACCAGCTGGGCCGGTCCGGGCGCCGGCGACCGGCGACCGCGCGTCCGCCGGCGCAGCGGCAGGTCGACGACGAAGAGCGCTCCGCCCTCGCGCGCGTCGCGCAGGGTCACGGTGCCTCCGTGCAGACCGACGAGGTCGCGGACGATCGCGAGGCCCAACCCGCTGCCGCCTGGCCGCGCCGCGGTCCCCGGGCCCTGCTCGAACCGCTCGAAGATCTCCTCGCGCAGGCCGGCGGGAACGCCCGGGCCGTCGTCGGCGACCTCGAGGCGCAGTCGCTGGCGGACGGCGGCGACGCGGACGCGCACCGAGCCGCCCGCGGGCGTGTGCTTGAGCGCGTTGGCGACGAGGTTGGAGACGACGGAGACGAGCTTCTCCTCGTCGACCTCGGCCTCGAGCGCGGCCGGGGCCTGCAGCTCGAGGCGCTGGTCGCGCAGCTCGGCGACGCTCGCGAAGCCGTCGAGGATCTGGCGCACGAGCGCGGCGACGTCGACCGGCCGCGCCTCGAGCTCGAGCCGGCCCGCGTCCAGGCGCGCGACCTGCAGGAGCTCCTCGACGCGCTTCAGCAGCACGTACGCGTTGGCGCGGATGCGCTCGACGTCGTCGCTGCGCGGCGCGTCGAGCCCGCCGGCGGCGAGGAGCCGCCCGCAGAGCCCGAGCACGATCGACAGCGGCGTCTTGAGCTCGTGACCGAGGCTCGAGACGAGCTCGCGGGGAGCCCCGTCGAGCTGCTGCGAGCGCGCGGCGAGCGCGCCCACGCGAAGGTCGCGGCGCCCCCCGATCCGCGACCCCGTCTCGTCCTTGAGGCCGCAGGTGTTCCCGCGACCGTTGTTGCGTCCGTCCATCCCCCCGATCCCCCCTGATCTCCGTGCCGTATCGGCTGCGTCTATGTAAACGGCATGGAATCACCGCCTCTTGGTGATCTTCCTACCCCACGCGCTCACGGGCTTCTCCCTTGCGCGCCGGATCACATCACCCCTGGGGCGGCGTCGGGGTGACTAGCCTGTGACCGCGCACGGTTGCTCGGCACGATGCCGCGTAGGCCGTGCGCTGCCGCGTGGCGCGGCCGGCGGCGGTTTCCGACCGCACCGCGCCGTCGCCAGCCCGCAGCGTGGCCGCCGGGCGGTCCTCACCCCCCCAGAGGACCGCCCGCGCGGCGTCCCTCACGGGGCCTGGGTACAAAAGTACCCAGGCCCGACCGGTGGCGTCGGCTTTCATGTGCCATCGCGCCGGTCAGGGGACCGCGCGGGTCCGGACATTCCGGGGGGACATCGCAAAATGGACGTTGCGCTGGCGTCCGCAGACCAGGACGGTCTGCGAGACGAAGAGCCGCTGCGCGTCATCGTCGCCGACGACGATGCGCTCGCGCGGAGAATGCTGAGAGACGTGCTCCAGGCCGCGGGCATCGTCGTCATCGCCGAGGCGAGCGGCGGTCGCGAGGCCGTCGAGCTGAGCCACTTCTACAAGCCCGACGTGGTCATCATGGACCTCGTCATGCCCGGGATCGACGGGCTCGCGGCGACGCGGCAGCTCGCCGCGAAGGCGCCGGGCGTCAAGGTCGTGATCCTCACGTCGAGCGACGACGACGACCTCGGGATCATGACGCTGCGCGCGGGCGCGGTCGGCTTCCTGTCGAAGAGCGTCGGGCTCGACGCGCTGCCGCGCGCGCTGCGCGGCGCGCGTGACGGCGAGGCAGTCGTCTCGCGCCGGATGACGATGAAGCTCGTCGAGGCGCTGCGCCGCCAGCGCGAGGACGGCGCCGGCCTGCGCCCGATCCGCAGCCCGCTGACCTCGCGCGAGTGGGAGGTCCTCGACCTCCTGTGCCAGGGCGCCTCGACCGACGACGTGGCGGCCGCGCTCGTGCTCTCGGCCGAGACCGTCCGCTCGCACGTCAAGAACGTGCTGCGCAAGCTCGACGTCCGCTCGCGGCGCGAGGCGGTCGAGGCCGCGCAGCGGATGCGCCAGGGCCTGCTCGCCGACGAGCTCGCTGCGTGAGACCTCACCGCGGGTCCTCCCACAGGGACGCCGCGAGCCCACGCGAGCAGCACGGAGGGAGGCCTCCGGTCGCCGTCGCCGGCGACGCGGAGCTCGAGGCGCACGCGTCGCTCGCCGCCCACCAGCTCGGCGAGGCCGTGCTCCTGCTCGCCGGCAACCTCGAGCTGCTGCGGGAGCGCAGCGGCGGGGCGGGCGAGGCGGTGCACGGCCTCGAGGCCGGGACGGAACGCGCACGCCGCTACGTCGACGACCTCCTCGACCTCCTCGCCGCGCGCCAGCCGCATGAGCCGGCCGCGGTCGACCTCGCCGCCGCGCTCGCGGCGGCCCACGACGAGCTCGAGCCGTGGTTCGCACGTGCGCGCTCCACGCTGGCGGTCGGGCCGCTCCCGCCGGTGTCGCTGGACCCGCGGCTCGCCGGGCGCCTGTGCGCGCATCTGCTGCGCGGCACGCTCGCGGCGGCGCCGCCGGGGGGCCTGCGCATCGACGTCGCCGCGCACGAGGAAGACGCCAGGGTGCGCATCGAGATCCGCGACGACGGCGAGCCTCTGAGCCCCGAGCGCGCGGACGACCTCTTCGCGGCCTTCGCGCCGCCGCGCGGGCGCGGCCCGCTCGTCGGCGCCGGCGTCTCGGCGGTCGTGTGCCGGTGGATCGTCGAGGGTCACGGCGGCTGCATCGGGGCGCGCCCGGGCGAGCGCGGGGCCGTCGTCGCCTTCACCCTCCCGCGGCGGTGACGCATGCTCGTGCGCGTCCTGCTCTGCGACGACACGCCGGAGCTGCGCTCGCTCATGCGCTGGGCGCTCGAGCGGCGCGACGACGTGCGCGTCGTCGCGGAGGCGGCGGACGGTTACGAGGCGGTGGCGCAGGCCGCCGCGCTCGAGCCCGAGGTCGTGCTCCTCGACCTCGAGATGCCCGGGGCCACGCCCGCGGCGCTGATCGAGGGGGTTCGGGCGGCCGCGCCCGACGCCGCGCTCGTCACGTTCTCCGGCCACGACCCGGCGCTCGTGGCCGGCACGGCCGCCGCCGACATCGACCTCCATCTGCCCAAGACGACGGATCTCGCCCACGTCGCGAGCGCCGTCTACGAGCTGGGCAGCTCGCGGCGGCGCTGAAGCCCGGGCGCCCGAGCGCCGATACTGGAGGCGTGAGCCAGCCACCGCGAGCATCGCTGCGCCCGTCGGCGCCGCGGATCATCATCGCCGACGACGACGCCGCGTTCCGGTCGGACGTGCGCGCGGGCCTGCAGGACGCGCGCCTCGTCGTGATCGCCGAGGCCGACAACGGCCGCGACGCCGTCGACCTCG
Organism: Solirubrobacteraceae bacterium; assembly: GCA_035605735.1. GTDB lineage: Bacteria > Actinomycetota > Thermoleophilia > Solirubrobacterales > Solirubrobacteraceae > JAOPZW01. The sequence continues at coordinate 1,928 of DATNGY010000370.1, read as the reverse complement.
CCCTGCACTTCCGGCCCGAGGTCGTGCTCATGGACGTCGTGATGATCGGGCTCGACGGCATCGACGCGACGCGGCGGATCGCGGAGCGCGCTCCCGAGGTCGCGGTCATCCTGCTCACCTCGTCCGAGGACGAGGAGCTCGGCGTCCTCGGCCTGCGCGCGGGCGCCGACGGTCACCTCGTCAAGGGCCTTCCCACCGACGAGCTCGTCGCGGCGGTCAGGCGGGCGGCCGCCGGCGAGCCGGTGCTCGCCCCCGCGGTGGCGCGCCGGCTCATCGAGCGCCTGCGGGCCCTCCCCGAGGGCGGGCTCGGCGTGCGTCCGGTGCGCAGCCCGCTGACCTCGCGCGAGTGGGAGGTGCTCGACCTCCTGTGCGCGGGCCTGACCGTCGACGGCGTCGCCGACCGCCTGGTCCTCTCGCGCGCGACGGTCCGCACGCACGTCAAGCGGATCCTGCGCAAGCTCGGCGTGCGCTCGCAGCGCGACGCGATCGAGATGGCGAACAGCATCCGCGCGACGTATGCGCCGGGCCACCGAGCCCCCCAGACGTAGCGTTCTGCGCGTGCGGCGGACGTTCGCACGGCGCTGGCCCGTTGGTCGGGCATGGAGCAGGCAGGGAGGCTCGACATGAACATCAATGCCCGGCCGGGCGCCGGGGCCACGACCGCGCGGCGCTGCGCGTACACGCTGTTGACGAAGCCCGAGTGCCACTGCCCGAGCTGCCTCTCCGAGCAGATCGCGGTCCATGGCCCGCGCTCGCGGCGAGCGCTCGAGGTCACGGCCGTCGCGCGTCGCCGCTAGCGCCCACGCGGGTGGACCTGGCCGTTCGGGTGGTTGCGGCGAGGAGAAGCAAGTAGGGCGTCGACGGCGGCGTTGGTCGGCCAACAGGGCCCGCGCGCGATGGCGCGGCCGCAGCTCGCCGGATCCAGGACGGACATGACGCCACGACTCGCTTCGAAGCTGACGATCCACTCGCCCGAGGCGCCGGCTACCGGCCTCGCGGGCGGTTCCACGCTCGTCGTGCACGGCGCGCTCGTCGCGGAGCCGCCGCCGCTTCGCCTCGTCGACGGGGGCGTCCGGAGGCGCACGACGCTGCGCCGGCGGGAGTGGCTGCAGCGCCGCCTGCTGGCCGTGGCGGACCTGCTCGGCGCGACGGTAGCGCTCCTGGTCGTGCTCAGCCTCCTCGGCGACGACCGGCCCGGGCTGGCGACGCTCGCGGGCATGCCGCTCGTCATCGTCCTCTTCAAGATCGCCGGGCTCTACGACCGCGATCAGATGCGGCTCGTGCGCTCGACCCTCGACGAGGCGCCGGTGCTCGGACAGCTGGTCGGCCTCTACGTGCTCGGCCTGACGATCCTGCAGCCCGTCCTGATCGAGGGCCAGCTCGGAGCGGGCCAGATCGCGGCGCTCTGGGTCGGCAGCTTCCTGTCCATCGTCGCCGCCCGCATGGCCGCGCGCTGGATCGCCGCACAGCTCTCGGCGGTCGAGCGCTGCCTCGTCGTCGGGGACCCGCGGATGGCGGACCGAATCCGGGAGAAGCTCGCGTCGAGCAGCGCGCGCGCGTCGGTCGCCGCGACGCTGCCGCTCGAGGGCGACGACGTGGCAGACCTCGGCGGCCCGGAGGCGATCCGCCGGGTCGTCGACGAGCTCGAGATGGATCGCATCATCGTCGCGCTGAGCTCGACGGAGGACGGCGGCGTCGAGGAGCTCATCCGCATCGCCCGCGCGGCCGGCGTGCGCGTCAGTGTCCTGCCGAGCATGCTCGAGGTCGTCGGGTCGGCCGTCGAGCTCGAGGACGTCGACGGCATGACGATCCTCGGCGTGCGCCCGTTCGGGCTCTCGCACTCGTCGCGCCTGCTCAAGCGCGCCTTCGATCTGGTCGCCACCGCGGTCGGCCTGCTGGTCGCGATCCCGGCGGTCATCGCCTACAAC
>DATNGY010000369.1:0-3465 GCA_035605735.1 Solirubrobacteraceae bacterium | reverse complement strand
AGATCCACCGCGCGATCGACGCGCTCGCCGCGCTCGGACCATGGCCGCTGAGCCAGGCCGCGCTCGCCGTGACCCGCAACGGCCGCGCGCGCATCGTCCTGCGCGACGACGAGGGCGACGACGCCGTCCTCACCGCGCGCGGCTGGCAGCGGCTGTCGCCGCCGGTCCCGGTTCGCGATGTGCGTGTGCGGCTGGCGCGAGCGCGAGCACGGTGACCGTCCCCGGGGCGACCTCGGTCAGCCCCGCGTCGACGACGCGAGCCGCGAGCCCGTCGCGGCCGCAGAGCGCCTCGAAGGCGTCGGCGGGCGCCCGCAGGACCCGGGCCGGGCAGCGGTCGCGCACCCACGGCTCGAGCTCGGGGCGCTCGGCGGCCATGACCGCGGCGTGGGCGATCTGCGCGAGCGTCTTGCCCGAGCTCATCTCCAGGCGCGGGTTGAGGACGTAGGTCACCGCGCCGGCCACCGGGCGAGCGCCCTCGGGCGGCGGGTCGAGCGTGGTCGTCATCGCCTGCAGCGCGTCGAGGAGCGCCGCGCGCTCCGAGCGGCGGCGCGGCGCCAGCGCGACGACGCGCTGCAGCGCGACGCCGCCCGGCTCGGCGAGGACCGCCTGCCACTGGCCCGCGCTGCGCGCGCGCAGGACGACCTTGCCCGGCCGCGGCCGCCACGCCGCGACCGCCGAGCCCCATTCCTCGCTGCCCTCGAACCGCCGCAGGCACGCGACCACCGCGGCGCCCGTCGCCGCGCCCGCCGGCGCCAGCGCGCTGAACGCGCCGCGGCGGACGACGAGGACCATCCGCAGCGGGTCGTCCTCGGGTCTCACGCCGCGATCGCGCGCGCGTCCTGCACGTCGCGCGCCATCTGCTCGACGAGCGCGTCGACTGACGCGAAGCGCTTCTCGCCGCGCAGGCGCTTGAGGAAGGCGACGGTGAGCGCCTGCCCGTAGAGGTCGCCCTCGAAGTCGACGAGGTAGGCCTCGATGAGCTCGCCGCGGCCGGTGACGAACATCGGCCGCACGCCGACGTTCGTCGCGGCGACGTGCTCGGTCCCGTCGGGCGTCGTCGCGCGGCACGCATAGACGCCGTGGCCGGGGACGACGAGCCCGTCCTGCGGCACGAGGTTCGCGGTCGGGTAGCCGAGCGTGCGCCCGCGCTCGTCGCCGCGGGCGACCTCCCCGATGACGGTGAACGGCGCCCCGAGGAGGCGATCGGCGTACTCCACCGCGCCCCCGAGCACGAGGCCGCGGATGTGGCTCGAGGACACGACCTCGCCGTCGACCTCCAGCAGCGGGACGACGCGGGTCTCGAAGCGCGGATCGGCCGCGAGCAGCGCGGCGTCGCCGCGTGCCTTGTGGCCGAAGCGGAAGTTCTCGCCCACGCCCACGTGCGTCGCACCGAGCGTGCCGACGAGTACGTCGTCGACGAACGCCTCGGCGCTGCGCTGGGCGAAGTCGTGGTCGAAGGGGATCACGACGAGCTCGTCGACCCCGAGGCTCTCCACGAGCTGGGCCTTGCGCTCGAGCGTGGTCAACAGCCGCGGGGCGCCGGCGGGCGCGACGACCGCCGCGGGATGCGGATCGAAGGTCAGGACGGTGTCGGCGCCGCGGATGACCTCGCGGTGGCCGAGATGGACGCCGTCGAAGGTGCCGACGGCGACGCGGCGGGGGCGGCGCTCGACCTCCGGCAGGCGGGTGACCCTCACCCGCGAAAGCCTACGACGGGCTTGAGCAGGCCGTCCTCGCGCGGCTCGGCGATCGCGATCGGCCCGGCGCCGTCGACGAGCAGGACCGTGCGAGCGTCGGGGGCCGGCGCGTCGTCCGGGAAGACGGCGGCCCCGTGCCCGGCACGGCGCGCGGCGTCGCCCGCGAGCGCGACCGCTGGCAGGAAGCTGAGCGCCTTGGCGAGCGGCACGACGCGGCTCGGGTCGGCGTCCTCGACGCGGAACGGGCCCACGCGCGTGCGCCGCAGCTCGAGGCAGTAGGCGTCGCCGAGCTCGGCGACGAGCGAGCGCACGTACGTACCGGCCGAGCACTCGACGAAGTAGCCGGCGCGCTCGCCCTCCCGCCAGCGCTCCTCGAACGCGTAGACGGTGATCTCGCGCTCGGGCAGCTCGAAGGCCTCGCCGTCGCGCGCGCGCTCGTAGGCGCGGCGCCCGGCGACGCGCACGGCCGACCACACCGGCGGGCGCTGGCGGATCCGGCCCGTGGGCAGGACCGCGCCCGCCGACGGGATGCGCCCGGTCGCGACGATCTCGCCCTCGGGATCACCGGTCGTCGACAGCGCGCCGAGGCGCGCGACGGTCTCGTAGGCCTTCGGCAGCGCGGTGAACCAGCGCTGCGCCCGCCGCGCGCGGCCGACCAGCACGAGCAGCAGCCCCGTCGCGAACGGGTCGAGCGTGCCCGCGTGGCCGGCCTTGCGCACGCCGAGCCCCCGGCGCACCACGAGCGTGAGGTCGTGCGAGGTCTTGCCCGCCGGCTTGTCGACGAGGACGAGGCCGTCCACCCTGGGCCCGCCGCTACAGCTGGGCGGCGACCTGCCCGCGAAGGAAGGCGACGAGCTCCTCGTGCGAGAGGCTCGTCGCGAAGCCCGCAGCCTGGCGGTGACCGCCGCCGCCGCCCGCGCGCGCGATCGCCGAGACGTCGACCGTGCCGTCGGCAGCCCGCAGCGAGACCTTCTTGCGGCCTGCGCCCGCGCCGTCGACCAGTTCGCGCGCGAGCGCCGCGACCTTCGTCCCCTCGACGGAGCGCAGGTGGTCGATGATGCCCTCGGAGTAGCTCTCCTCGGCCCCGGCCATGCGGAAGTCGTCGCGGCTCAGCAGCGAGAACGTGAGCGCGCCGTCGTCGAAGCGCTCAACGTGGCCGAGCGCGCGCGCCATGAGCTCGAGCTTCGCCGCGGGCATGCCCTCGTAGAGGCGGCGGAAGATCCCGTGCACGTCGACGCCGGCCTCGATGAGCTCGGCCGCCATCACATGGGCGCGCACGCCCGTGTTCTCGTACATGAACTTGCCGGTGTCGGTGACGAGCCCGATGTACAGCGCCTCGGCGATCTCGATCGTCGGCTCGACGCCGAGCGCGCGCATCAGCTCCCACACGATCTCGGCCGTGCAGGACGCGTCGCCGTCCACCAGGTTGACCGTGCCGAAGCGCGTGTTGTCGTGGTGGTGGTCGATGTTGAGGATGTGAGCGTTCTCACGCTTGAACGCGTCGGCCGGATTGCGATCGATGTTGCCGCAATCGAGGAAGACGATCGTCCGCTCGGCGAGGTCGGGCGGTGGCACGCTGGCGAGCCCGTCGAACTCGATCGAGCGGTACTCGTAGGGCAGCGGGAACTCGTGCTCGGGCATGAAGCAGACCGCGTCCTTGCCGAGCGCTTCGAGGATCAGCGCCATCGCGGCGAGCGAGCCGATCGCGTCGCCGTCGGGGTTCTCGTGCGTGGTGCAGACGAGCTTGTCGGCCTCGCGGATCTCCCGC
>DATNGY010000368.1:0-4532 GCA_035605735.1 Solirubrobacteraceae bacterium | reverse complement strand
GTCGTGGCCGCGGCGGCGCTCGCGGTCGTCGCAGTGCAGCTCATCGACCCGCCGCCCGCCGCGCGCGGCGCGCGCCTGGACTCCGGCGCCTGGCTCGCGCTCGCGGCCACGGCGCTCATGACGCTCGGGGCGCTGCTGGCGGCCGCGAGCATCTCGGTCACCGTCGACGTGCGCGGGCGCGAGCGCCGGCGGCGGGCCGCCGCGATCGACGCCCGCGAGGGCGCCGCGGCGGACGCGGGCGAGCCGGAGACCGAGGTCGAGCCCGACGCCGCCGCCGGCGAGCGACCGCCGCCCCCGCGCGGGGGACGCCTGTTCGGCCGTCCCGGGCCCGCGCCCGCCGCCGACGAACCCGACACGCAGCGCACCCAGGCGCTCGATCCCGTCGACGCCGACGAGGAGCGCTGAGCGGCCGTGAGCGCCGCGGTCTCCGGCCTGCTCTTCGAGGTGCGACGCTTCGCCGCCGAGGCGGCCGGCGCCGACGTCGGGCTGCTCGAGCTCGAGGGTCGTTTCCGCGCCCCGGTCCGCCGGCGGCTCGGGCGCCCGGCGCTCGTCGTCGAGGGCGAGGGCGACGCGCTCGAGGTCCGGCCCACCGCGTCGTCGGACGCGGTCGCCCAGCCCGACGGCGCGCCGTGGCGGGCGACGTTCGCCGTCCCGCTCGAGGCGCTCGGGGCCCGGCGCTTCTCGCTCGCCGTCGGCCGCGAGCTCCTGCTCGACCTGCCCGCCCCTGACGGGCCGCCCGGCGACGACAACGGCGCGACGGACCGCTACGTGCGGCTCGCGCGCGAGGCCAACGCCCAGCGCCGCCGCGCCGACGATGCGAGCGACGCCGCCGGCGCGGCGCTCGCGCGGGCGGACGACGAGCGCGAGGCGCGCGAGCGCGCCGATCACGAGCTCGAGGGCGTGCGCCTCGAGCGCGACGACCTGACGCGGCGGCTCGCCTCGGTCGAGGGCGAGCTCGCGGCGGTCCGTCGCGAGCAGGCCGAGGAGCGCGTGCAGCACGAGCAGGCGCTCGAGACGCTGCGCGGCGAGCACGCCGCGGCGCTGGCCGCGCGCGACGAGGCGGCCGCGCGGGCGATCGAGGAGGGCGTGTCCGCGGCGCACGCGGAGGCCAACGAGGCCAAGCGCGCGCTCAAGGCGGCGCGCGGCGATCTCGAGGCGGCGCGCCGCGAGGCCGAGCGCGAGCGCGAGCGCGCCGAGCGCGCAGCCGCGGTCGTGCCCCGCGGCTACGTCGCGCGCGAGCCCGACGCCGAGGTCGAGACCGAGGTCGCCGCCGACGCGCCGGCGACCGCGCGCGCGCAGGCCGGCGAGGAGGGCGTGCGCGTGATCGGCGCCAGGCCGGCGCGCCGGCGCGCCCGCGACGAGCGCAGGTCGGGCCGCGGTCCCGAGCCGCTGCCCGGCACCGCGGCGATCGGGGCCCGCCACATCGAGCCCGGTGTCACGGGGTCGCGCTCCGCGCTCGCCGTCTGGACCGCCCGCCTGCTCGCGCTCGCGTGCATCGCCGCGGTCGTCCTTGCGCTCGCGCTGCTCCTGGGCCTGCTGTAGGGCACGGTCCTACCCGCGCGGCCGACGGGCGGGGCCGGGCATCGAGGACCGCGGCCCGGTTTCGCCCGCGAGTGGTCTCTGGACGGTCATACAGACCGTCGAGGGACCACTCGGGTGCTCGCGAAGACTAAGTCATGAATGTCGGTAGGTTTTGACCATGAGCCACACCGACGAGCTGCTGCGCAACGCCGAGGAGTACGCCGCGTCGTTCGACAAGCGGAATCTGCCGCTGCCACCGGCGAAGAAGATCGCGGTGGTCGCCTGCATGGACGCGCGGATCGTGCCTTCGCGCCTGCTCGGCATCCACGAGGGCGACGCGCACGTGATCCGCAACGCCGGGGGCGTCATCACCGACGACGAGATCCGCTCGCTCGCGATCTCCCAGCGGCTTCTGGGAACCGAGGAGATCATCCTCATCCATCACACCGACTGCGGGATGCTCACGTTCACCGACGACGACTTCAAGCGCGCCATCCAGGAAGAGACGGGCATTCGCCCGAGCTGGTCGGTGGAGACCTTCTCCGACCTCGAGGAAGACGTCCGGCAGTCGATCGCGCGGATCCAGGCCAGCCCCTTCATCCCGCGCAAGGAGAGCGTCCGGGGCTTCGTCTACGACGTCGAAGACGGGTCCCTACGCGAGGTTTCCTGAGCCAGCTCGGGCCCTCGCCCTCAAGCGGCTCAACTACGACCGCGTGGTCGCGCCCGAGGCCGCGTAGGGGCGCGCACGGCCCCTACTTCGGCAGCCGCGGCGCGATGATCCGCTAGGCCTTCAGGCCCAGCCCGAGGCGCTCACGGTCCTCGGACAGCATCGGGTCGAGGCTCGTGAGCTCCTACACGCGCTCGAGGCGGTAGGCGACCGTGTGGCGGTGGGCGTAGATCGCCGACGCGGTCGCGTTCATGTTGCAGTTCTGCTCGAGGTAGGCCTCGAGCGTGCCCACGAGGTCGGTGCGGTACTGGTCGTCGTAGCGCACGATCGGCGCGACCGTGTCCTCGTAGAACGAGCGCACCTCCTCGGGATGCGAGGCGAGGACGCGGAAGAGCAGGCGGTACGTACCCGTGCCGATGTCCTGCAGGTGCGGGTCCCAGCCGCCAGCGTCGGACTGGCGCAGCACCTCGAGGACGAGCTCGGCCTCCTGGATCGCCCGCGCGAACTCGCCGGGATCGGCGTAGAAGCTCGAGAGCCCGACCGTCCCGTGATGGCGCAGGCGCTCGGCCAGCCGCCGCGCCCGCGCGAGCGTCGCCTCGGGCGCGTCGTCAGCGCCCGCGGCGGGGAGCAACGCGTAGACGCGGCCCTCCATGTGCTGCGCCAGCGCGCCCGGGACGTCCTCGGCGATCGTGGCCACGACGTGGCGCGGACGGTCGGTCGTGAGCTCCGCGCAGAGCACGACGGCGCCCCGCGACAGGTCGCAGCCGAGCCGCGCCGCGCGCCGCACGGTCTCGCGGGGGTCGAGGTCGGGGCGCGAGCGCAGGTCCTCGAGGAAGGACCCGCGCAGGTTCTGCTCGACCTCCTCCTTCGCCTCCTCGACGGCGACCTCGGTCAGGCATGCGACGGCGGCGAGGTGCAGGAACTCGGCGGCCTCTGGCGCGGGCGCGCCGCCGGTGAGCATGAGCACCGCGCCGACGACGTCCTCGCCCGAGAGGATCGGCGCCTCCCCGGCCACGACCCCGGGCACCTGCGACGGTCGGTCCTTCGCACGGTCGCCGACGTAGCGCCGCAGCGTCGCAAGGTGCGTTTCGGCCGCCGGGGGCGCCGCGACGGCCTCGCCGAGGCGGGGCACGACGATCGCCACGGGCGCGCCCGCGGACTCCGCCGCCAGGCTCGCGACGGCCTCGAGCCCGTCGCCGCCGAGGACCGCGTCGACCATTCGCAGGTGCACGTCGCGCAGCCGCTCGACGAGCGCCGCCGCCCCCGCCGCGCCGGCCGGCGGCCGCGCACGGCGAGTGGCGGCGGGGTCCCGATCCGATCACGCCGCCCCGAGCGCCATCTCCTCTCCCGACCTACGTTACGGCCGCGGCCGCGTCGGGGTGGGCCTGCAGCACGTCCTCGCCGGACTCGCCGGTGCGGACGCGATAGGCCTCCTCCACCGGCTGGACGAAGACCTTGCCGTCGCCCACGGCGCCCGTCCGCGCATGCTTGAGGATCGTGTCGACGATCGTTTGCGCGTCGCGGCCGGCCACCACGCACTCGAGCTTGAGCTTCGGCCGCAGGTAGTTCGTCAGCTCCGCCCCGCGGTAGCGCTCCGTGATGCCCTTCTGGCGCCCGGATCCCTTGACCTCGCTGATCGTCAGCGAGGGGAACCCGAGGCTCAGGAGCTCCATCCGGATGGGCTCGAACGACTCGTGGCGGATGAAGGCCTCGATCTTCTTCACGCGGGCACCTCCTTGGGGGTCTTCACCGGGGCCGTCAACGGCGGCGCGACATGCGGAGCCGCACCGTAGCCCACGAGCTCGGGCGTCGGGATGAACTGCTCGGGATAGCCGTACATCCCGTGCTCGGAGATGTCGAGCCCGGCGTCCTCCTCGGCCTCCGAGACGCGCAGGCCGTAGGTGGCCTTGATCGCCGCGAAGGTGAGGTAGCTCAGCACGAAGACGAACGCGAACACCGTCACGATGCCGAGCGCCTGGTAGCCGAGCTGCTTGAACGAGCCCGAGTAGATGAGGCCGCCGTCCGGGTTGCCGACGGCGTTGAACTTCGCGAGCGTCGGCGAGGTGAACAGGCCGCACGCGAGCGTCCCCCAGATGCCGGCCAGGCCGTGCGCCGACAGCGCGCCGACCGGGTCGTCGAGCCGGCGGTCGATCGCCAGGACGCCGAACACCACCAGCACGCCGGCGACGAGGCCGATGATCGGCGCCGCCCAGAACTCGACGTAGCCCGACGGCGCGGTGATGGCCACCAGCCCGGCGATGACGCCGTTGCCCGTCATGCCGATGTCGAAGCTGCGCGTGAGCGTGTAGATCGTGACCATCGCGCCGAGGGCGCCCGTCGCCGC
>DATNGY010000367.1:0-2531 GCA_035605735.1 Solirubrobacteraceae bacterium | reverse complement strand
GCATCCGCGCGCGCCTGCGCGGCGCTGACGATGTCGCTCGCGAGCGCCTCCAGCCGCGCGCCCTCGAGCGCCGCCTCCGCCTCGCGCATGGTCGCGTCGGCGCGGGCGCGCGCGCCCTCGAGCGTCGCCTCGGCCTCGAGCCGCGTCCCCTCGACGGACCGCCGCAGCTCCTTCTCGCGCTGAGCGAGCACGTGCTCGCGCTCGGCCAGTCGCGCCCGCTCGTCGGCGAGCGCGACGCCGACCTCCGTGCTCGCGAACCACCGGCTGACGAGCTCGAGATGGCGGTCGACCTCGTCGGGGTCGTAGCCGCGCCGCACGCGCCGGAACGTCCGCTGGACCACGAACATCGACAGCGACCGGCCGCGCGAGGACATCTCCGTGTCCGGGTTCGCCCCGGCCGTCGCGAGCCCTCCGGCTGCACGACGGCGCCCGAACGCCGGAGCGTGGGGTAGAGATGGCGTGATGACGATCGCCGACAGCTCCACCTAGAGGCTTCGCCGTGGCCGCCGACCCACGCTCCGGCGCGCTCCCCGACGGCTTCGCGGTCGGCCACCGGACCGACGCCGCGGCGGCGACGGGCTGCACGGCGATCCTGGCGCCGGCGGACGGCGCGGTCGCCTCCGGCGAGGTGCGCGGCGGCGGTCCCGGAACCCGGGAGACGGACCGGCTGTCGCCGCTGGTCAGCGCGACGCACGTCCACGCGGTCCTCTTCACGGGCGGCAGCGCGTTCGGGCTCGCGGCCGCCGACGGCGTGATGCGGTGGCTCGAGGAGCGCGGGCGCGGGCACCCGACCCCGGCCGGCCCCGTGCCGCTCGTCCCGAGCGCGGTCATCTACGACCTCGTGACGGGCGACCCGTCGCGGCGGCCGCGTGCCGAGGACGGCTACGCCGCGTGCGAGGCGGCCGCGTCGGAGGTCGCGCTCGGCAGCGTCGGCGCCGGCGCCGGCGCGGCGGTCGGCAAGCTCTTCGGGCGCGAGCGCGCCGTCAAGTCGGGCATCGGCCTCGCCGGCCAGCGGCTCCCGCAGGGCCCGCGGATGGCGGCGCTCGCGGCCGTCAACGCGTTCGGCGACGTGATCGGCGAGGACGGCGGCGTGCTCGCGGGCGCGCGCGGCGAAGACGGCGCCTTCGTGCGCACGACAGCGTTCATCCGCGCGCACGAGCTCGAGCTGCCGCCGCGCGAGGCCGAGGCGGAGCTGGCCGACTCGACGACGCTCGTGTGCGTGATGACCGACGCCGCGCTCACGAAGGCCGAGTGCGCGATCGTGGCCAAGATGGCGCATGCGGGCATGGCGCGCGCCGTCGACCCGGTGCATTCGGCCTTCGACGGCGACGTCGTCTTCGTGCTCGCCTCGGGCACGGCGGCGCCCGTCGACGCGAGCGTCGCGGGCGTCGTCGCCGCGACGCTGACGGCCGAGGCGATCCGCGACGGCTGCCGGCGCGCCACGACCCTCGCCGGGATCCCGGCCGTGCGCGACCTGCCTATGGGGCCGCGATGAGGAGCCACTGCCGGTCTCGATGTTCGTGTTCCCGATCTGGATCCCGGCCTGCTGCATCGCGGTCGGCCTCGGGGTGCCGGCGCAGCGCCTGCGCGCGCGGCCGCGCGAGAGGACGGCGCGAGCGGGCGATCAGGCGCCGAGGGACTCGGCCGGCCGGCGCATCGAGTAGCGGCGCCAGGTAACCGGCGCCGCATCTGCGCGCTCCTGGCTTCATCCCACCCTGCTCGCGGCCGCTGGGTTTCAGCGAGCGGTCGGCTCGGTCTTGCTCCTGGCGAGGCTCCGGCTCGTTGGACGGCTTCCTCGGTGCTCCTGCATCGCCCCGGCCCCGGTCCGCGGCGGGTGCTCGCGGGGCGTGGTCTGGAGCAAATCGACATGGGTAGGCTGGTGATTCGCGGGCTCGACGTCGATGTCCGGACCACTGGAGGCAGCCGCTCATGGGCACGATCACCACGACCGACGGCACGGAGATCTTCTTCAAGGACTGGGGCTCGGGCCAACCGATCGTCTTCAGCCATGGCTGGCCCCTGTCGGGCGACGACTGGGACACCCAACTGCTGTTCTTCCTGCGGCACGGCTACCGCGTCATCGCCCACGACCGGCGCGGGCACGGGCGCTCCACCCAGACCGGCGACGGCCACGACATGGACCACTACGCCGACGACCTAGCGGCGCTGACCGCCCATCTCGATCTCCACGACGCCGTCCACGTCGGACACTCCACCGGTGGCGGCGAGGTCGTGCACTACATCGCCCAACACGGTGAGGGCCGCGTGGCGAGAGCCGTCTTGATCAGTGCGGTGCCGCCGCTCATGGTCCAGACCGAGGCCAACCCCGGCGGGTTGCCGAAGAGCGCGTTCGATGACCTCCAGGCCCAACTGGCCGCGAACCGGTCCGAGTTCTACCGGGCCCTGCCATCGGGTCCCTTCTACGGCTTCAACCGGCCCGGAGTGGAATCCTCGGAAGCGATCATCGAGAACTGGTGGCGCCAGGGGATGATGGGCGGAGCGAAGGCCCACTACGACGGCATCGTCGCCTT
>DATNGY010000366.1:0-3825 GCA_035605735.1 Solirubrobacteraceae bacterium | reverse complement strand
CGACGGGCGCCGCGGGCCGCTCGGCGTACCCTTGACGCCCGGCGTCGCGCAGGTTTTACGAGCTGTGAGCGGCGCGAGCTCGACGCCATCGCCGCCGAACTCGACGGGCGCCCACGCACGACCCTGGACTGGATGACCCCGGCTGACAAGACGCAGCGGCTGTTCCGCTAACCGCTCGAGGCAGCCGCCCGTCCAGCGACCACTCACCGCCCGGTCTCCACCAGTGGCGGATCGTGCGCCATCGAGGCGCAATATCCGCCACTCGATCTATCGCGGAGCTACGGGATCGGCGACGGAGCCGTCTACGCGGCCCGCGCCGCGACGGGCAGGCCCTCGGCCAGCAGCCGCGCCGGCGCGTCGGCCACGAGGCGCTGCGCCAGGTCGCGCCTGCCGGTCGCGGCCTCGACGGCCGCGCGGCCCATGGCCAGCGTGAACGGCCGGCGCGGCGGATGCGCGTCGGTGGCGATGACGGCCGGGAGCCCGCGGCGCAACAGCGCGTGGGCGACGCGCTCGCGCTCGCGGCCCTCGCCGCCCCGCAGCGGGTCGACGTTGGCCGCCACGAGCGCGCCGGCGGCGACGAGCCGCTCGACCGTGGACAGGCCGTGGTCGAGGATCTCGGCGCTGCGCTCGGGGTGCGCGAGCAGCAGCCCGAAGCCGCGCCGGCGCAGCTCGTCGGCGCCGGCGCGGAAGGCGTCGTCGACGCCGTCGAAGGGGACCTCGAAGAGCAGCCAGCGCGCGCCGCGCGGGCCGTGGGCGATGAGCTCGAGCTCGTCGTCGGCGAGCGCGGGGACCGACTCGGGCTTGAGCTCGCCGCCGACGCGGAGCTCGAGCGCGATCGCCTCCGCCGCGAGCGCGGCCCGTACCTCGGCGACGCGCTCGGGCAGCTCGCGCACGACGACCTGCTCGACGTGGGGCGTCGCGACGACGACCCGCGTGCCCGCCGCGGCGACCGCGCGCGCGTACTCGACGCTCTCGTCGAGTGTGCTTGGGCCGTCGTCTACGCCCGGGAGGATGTGGCAGTGGAGGTCGACCACCACCCTCTACTACACCCGCCCGTGACGGGGTTACCGCGCCGATTTTCGCGCCCCCGGGAAGGAGTGCGGCCAGCCGCACGTCGAAGCTCATGACAACCGTCTGTCAAGCACGTGCGTATTCGCTGAACATCGGGAAACGCCGGGACCCCTCAGCCGACCATAGGTCAAGCGACATGACCACGAAGACCGCCAGCGACATCAAGCAGCACCTCGACCTCCTCGAGCACGAGCGCGTGCTCGCGCTCGACACGCCGCTGCGAAACGACCCCGCGTACATGGCCGACCTGCGCGAGGAGATCTTCGCCACGCGCCACGCCTACATCGGGTCGGCCGTGACCGAGATCGCCTCCCTGCGCGGCGAGCTCCACGGCCGCGGCCAGGGCTGAGCGCCCCGGGGAACGTCGTTCGCGCCCGATGAACGCCCACGTGGCGATGGACGCGATCACCCACACGTTGAACCGCCTGCACGAGCTGCGCTGCGAGCGCGCGCTTGCGCTCATGACCCCGCTCGGGGACGAGCCGCGCTACATGGCCGACCTCGACGAGGAGATCACCGTGACGACCGCGGCGTACGTCGCCTCGGCGGTCACGGAGATCGCGAGCCTGCGCGCGGCGCTCGACGCGCCTCAGGCCGGCTGACCGGCGCGCAGCGCGAGCGCGAGCTCGAAGCGCGCGTCGGGGTCGTCGAGGCGCGCGCCGAAGAGCTCGCGCAGCTGGGCGAGCCGGTAGCGCACCGTCTGCGGGTGCACGTGCAGCTCGGCCGCCGTGCGGCTCACCTGACCGGGGTGGTCGAGCCATGCGCGCAGCGTCGCCTCGAGCCGCGCGCGCGGGCCGGGGGTGAGCCCGGCCAGCGGCGCGAGCGCGCGCGCCGCGAGGTCCGCCGCGAGCCCCGGCTCGCCGTGGAGCAGCAGCGCAGGGAGGTGGTCGTCGGCGAGGACGAGCCCGTCGGCCGCGAGCACGCCGTCGAGCACGAGCGCGTGCGCCGCGCGCGCGCGGCCGAGGCTCATCGCCGCACGCTCCAGGCTCACGGCGGGGCCGAGAGCGGCGGGCAGGCCGTCGAGCGCGGCCTCGACCTGCGCGCGGCGCGCCGGCGCCCCGGGGTCCGGGAGCCACGCGACGACGAGCGCGCCCTCGCCGGTGGCGATGGCGTCGACGCCCAGCCGCGACGCGAGGCGGTCCGGATCGAACGTGGGCTCGGCGCCTGGGCCGGCCACGATCGCGCCGACGCGCTCGGGCCGCGTCCAGCCCGCCGCGCGCGCGGCCTCGCGCAGCTCGTCGGCGGCGACGTCCTCGCTCGCGAGCAGGCGCGCGAGCGTCCGGCGCCGGCGCTGGCGCTCGCCCTCGGCGACCGCGCGCTCCTGCGTGAAGCCCTCGACCGACTCCGCGCTGATCGAGTCGATGTAGTCGAAGATCGCGCTCGCCAACCGGTACAGCGTGCGCGGCTCGTGTCCCGCGGCCTCGCCCGCGGCCACGAACCGCTCCCAGGCGATGCCGGCCCCGATCCGGTAGGCCTTCTGGAGCGCGTCGAGGCTGCGGCCCTGGCGCATCTCCGCGCGCCCGAGCTCGACGTAGGTCTCGCGGGCGCCCGGATCGGCCGCGCCCGGATCGGCGATCGCGTCGACGAAGCGCTCGAGCGCCTGCGCGACGCCGGCCCGCAGCGCCCGTCCGAACGGGCCCTCGAGCGGCCGCGCGTACGGCGGCACCTCGCGGCCGATCGCGGCGATGATCGCCTCGGCCAGCTCCGGTAGGGCGGGTCGTAGGGCGTCCGCGAGCTGGGGGGGCAGGTCGTTCGCCATCGATTGTCACGAGGCTACAGATGGGCGCGCGCAGAGCCATGCCCGTGACACGACCAGCTCGGGGAACCTGTGGCGTACCCTCAAGCCTGACCCGCACGGCGAAGATCGCGAACCTCATCACCGTCGTGGCGCCGCCGCTCGTCATCATCGCCGCGATCGTCGTGTCCTGGAACGAGGTCGTCGGCGTCCACGACCTCGCACTGCTCGTGGGCATGTACCTCCTCGGCGGGTTCGGCGTCACGGTCGGCTTCCACCGCATGCTCACCCACCGCTCGTTCGGCACGTCGAGCCGGTCGGGTACGTCTTCGCCGCGCTCGGCGCGATGGCCGTTCAGGGCCCGGTCATCAACTGGGTCGCCGATCACCGCAAGCACCACGCGCACACCGACGAGGAGGGCGACCCGCACTCGCCGCACGTCGGCGCGGGCGCCGGCCTCGCCGGCGCGGTCCGTGGCCCTCTACACGCCCATGTCGGCTGGCTGCTGACCGAGCACGGGCGCGCCGAGCGCGCCCGCTACGCCCGCGACCTCGTCGAGGACCGCGGGATGCGCGTGGTCGCTCCGCGACCCGGCTCGACGGTGCGGCGCTCCGCCGGGGACATGCACGACCAGTCCGACGCCCTCGGCCTCCATGAGCGCGGGCAATACGGCCACCGGGATCCAGGTGCCCGCCGAGATCGTCGACGCGCTCGGCGGCGGAAGGCAGCCGCTGGTGACGGTCAGCATCGGCGGGCGCAGCATCACACCACCATCGGGGTGCGAGCGGGCCGGCACATCTGGTGCCAGTCAGCGCCGAGCGGCGCGAGGAGCTCGGGATCGAGGCCGGACATCGGGCTCGACACCGCGGCGCAAGCGGTCGACCCCCCGCCGACCTGACCGCCGGCCTGACACCCAGTCAGCAGCGCGGCTTCGTCGCCCAGATCGAGCAGGCCAAGAAGGCAGAGACGCGCCGGCGGCGGAGCCAGACGACGATCGACGGGTTGCGCGCAGGCCACAA
>DATNGY010000365.1:0-5151 GCA_035605735.1 Solirubrobacteraceae bacterium | reverse complement strand
ACGTCCTCCTCTACGAGTCCGCGGAGGACGTCGCTCAGAAAGCGCCACCCCATTTCGCGGCGCACTGGACCCGCGCGCTCGACTTTCACCGCCGCGGCCTGCTGCTGCAGATCGGGGACCTTCGCCGACGTGCAGAACGATGGCTCGATGGCGGTGTTCGCAACGCTTGCGGGGGCCGAGGAGTTCGTGGCCGGCGACCCGTTCGTGCACGAGGGCGTGGTCCGTCGCTGGGACATCCGCGAATGGAACGAGGCCCTCGCGGGTTAGGGATCCAGCCACCGCCGCATCAGCCGGGTGGCGATCGGCATGACGACGTAGGTCATCGTCGTCAACAGGACCAGCGGAAAGGCCGCCGACCGAAGCGGAAGCGACCAGCCTTTGAGTGCCGGTGCCAGCCAGGCCTGGAAGCAGACCACGAGCGGATAGACGGCGACGAGTGAGACGAGCCACATCTTCCAGCGCTGCGGGGGGCCTGATGGTTGCTCGATGCGGAAGCGTGAACCAGGTCTCGAGGCCGGTCAGCACAGGCAGCTGGTCGTGGTGCTCGGCGATCTGATCAGCGCGCGTGAGAAGCCGCTGGCGCTCACCAGAGTCGAGCCACGCCTCGAGCGCCGGCTGGTCGACGAAGCTGTAAACGAGCGTGTAGTCCCGTGAGCCGGGTTCGTGAAGCATCGTGGCGGCGAGGTGCCCCGGGAAGGCCTCCGACGCCTCGACCATCTCCTCGGCCAGTCGCTCGTACTCGGGCTCGCGGCCCGCTTCGACGCGGCGGGCGAACACAGCGGTCGCGGGGGAGCCGTGACGGCCGCGGACGGGTGCTTTGCTGGGAACGCTCACAGGTGAACGTGTCTCCCCCACGCTCTCGCTGAACTCACCCACGGCGCTGTCCGGGCTGCTCACGTCCCCACCTACCGTTGGGCGGCCGACGTCGGGAAACCTCACGCACCGCTCGCGCGAGCCAACGCGGCCTCGGCGATGCGCCGGTCATCGGCGCCCGTCATCGCTCCGGCGACGCCGATCGCACCCGCCACCCAAACGTCGTGCACGACGGGTAACCCGCCGGCGATCAACGCCAATCCCGGCCGCGTGGCGAACTCGGCCACAGCGGCAGCGTCCGACTCGATCGCCGTAAAGAAGTCGTCCGGCGGCATCCCGATGGAGGCCGCGGCATACGCCTTGTTGAGCGCTGTCTGGACGCTCACGAGCGGCGCCCCGTCCATTCGCACGAGCTCTTTCGTCACCCCCGACTCGTCGACTACCGCCACGGTCACGGGCACCAACCTCGCCTCGGCCTCGGCGACCGCCGCGTCGATCATCAGCCGCGAGGCGGTCCGCGACAACGTCGGCCGCGTCACTGGCGCTGAGCTCGCTTCTTTCATCCGTCCCGACTCCTCTTTCGCGTGGCCGCCAAGGCTGCCCTCTCAGCGGGACGAAGTCCAAGACCAATCACCTGGTCACCAGTAGGCTCGGCCTATGGAACGGCTCGACCTGCGGCGCGTCGAATACTTCGTCGCGGTCGCCGAAGAGCTCCACTTCGGCCGGGCCGCAGAGCGACTGCGCATCGCCCAACCCTCCCTCAGCCAACAGATTCGGCAGCTGGAGGCCGAGCTCGGGGTCACGCTGTTGGAACGCAACAGCCGCAACGTCCAGCTCACGGATGCCGGCGACGCGCTGCTCAGGGAGGGCCGCAAGACCCTCAGCCAGGCCCGACAAGCGATCCACGCAACGCGCGCCGCCGCCGCGGCGCGGGTGACGGTCGGGTTCTATGGCTCAGCCGCGAGCGCTCTGCTCCCCGAAGTTCTCCGCGCCTTCGGCGAACGTCACCCGTCCCTATCCGTCTCGGTCCACGAGCTGCTGTTCGGAAGCATCGACGTCGTGCTACGAGGCGACATCGACGTAGCGTTCACCCGGCTGCGACCGGGGCAGACCGAGCTCGAGGTCGAGGTCCTCGGAAACGAACCGCGCCGCGTGGCGCTCGCGAGCACTCATCCCCTGGCCGCGCGGGACTCGCTGGCGTTCCTGGAGCTCCGAGAGGAGACCTTCATCGTCAACCCAGCGGTCCAAGGCGACGAGGCGCCACCAAGGTGGCTGGCCGAGCAGCGACGCCACGGCCTCCCCGGGCGTATAGGCGACGAGACCACCAGCATCCCGGAAATCCTCACCCTCGTGGCCGCTGGCCGTGGCGTCTGTCTCGTGCCGGCGACGGTTGCCCACCAGCACCCGCGCACCGACATCGCTTACATCCCCGTCCGCGACGCCGAGCCTGCTGTCGTGTCCCTCGCCCGGCGCCCCGGCCGCGTCGGCTCCGCCGTCGAGGCATTCATCCAGACGGCATGCGACGTAGCCGCCGACCTCGAGGCTTGAGCGCCCCGAGCGCGCGATCGCTTCGAGCCGGCGGCACCTTGGCGGTCGTCGAAAGAGTCCCTTCAGCCGCTCTCGCCCGCCCGGCGCACGCGGGTACCCTCGGCGGCCATGGCCACCGTGATCCTCCAGGTGCCCCTCGACGGCGCCGCCCACCGCAGGCTGCGCGAGAGCCCGCCGGGCGTCGTGAGCGACGGCGACGTGATCGTCGAGGCGCTCGCGGGCGACGCCTACGGGCGGCTCGACCCGCCGACCGCCGGTCAGATCGTCCTGTCCGTGCCGTCGCCCGAGACGCTGGCCCGCGAGGCCGCCGACGTGCCGCGCGCGATCGCCGGCGCCGGCTCGGCGCCCGAGCCGGTCGTCGTCGTCGTCGAGGCGGCCGAGGAGCTGCGCGACGACGAGCTCGCAGCCGTGCTCGACGGCGCGCGCCGGACCAAGCGCCCGGTGATCGTCCGGGTCCTCGCCGAGCCCGAGCCCTAGTCCTGGCGGCGGCCGCGAAAGCGCCAGAGCGCGCTCTGCTCGCCCAGGGTCAGCAACCGCCACTGCTCGCGGTCCGGATCCCAGACGGAGATGCGCACGTCGACGACGCGCGCGACGTCCTCGAGCGCGGCGACGGTCGCGCGCGTGTCGGTCCCCTCGACGATGACGGCGCCGGTCACGACGTCGACGACCCGAAAGGTCCGCGGCGGGCGCACGGGCGGCGGCTCGGGCTCGCGCGGCGCGGGCTCGCGCGGGACGTAGAGCGGCTCGGGGTCGGCCGCGGGCCGGTGCAGCGTCGACTCGAGCGGCACCATCGATGCGCCGGTGCCCTTCGTATCCGTGTCGAGGATCCAGACCTTTCCCACTCCCTTCACGGTAGCGCCGCGTCCCGTCATCCTCGGCGTCCGTGGTCTCCTCGCCCGACCCGGTGCGGCGCTGGCTCGTCCACGCCGGCGCGCTCGACGGTCCGCGCGCGGACCGCGTGCGCCTGCGCATGCGCGGACGCATCCGGGTCGGCGCCTGGCCTCGCTTCGAGGCCACGTGGGAGGGCGACGGCCGCTCGTTCGCCTGGCGCGCCCGCGCCGGGCCCGGACGGCTGCGCCCGCTGCGCGTGGTCGACCGCTTCACCGACGACTCGGCTCGATGGACGTCCGCGCGGGGCCGCGCGTGCGGCTCGTGCACGCCGCCGACGAGGACACCGCGCGCTCGGGCGCCGGCCGGGCGGCGGTCGAGGGGGCGATCTCGGCGCCGCCGTGCCTCGCCGACGTCGCGTGGCGCGCCGACGGCGATGAGATCGTCGGTGCGTGGGACGTCGGCCCCGAGCGGCCGGAGGTGCGCGTGAGCGTGGACGAGCGCGGCGCCGTGCGCAGCGCGAGCGTGCTGCGCTGGCACGGAGCCGACGGGTACGCCGCGTGCGGGGCGAACGTGCACGCCGAGCACAGCTTCGGGACGCTGGCGCTCCCGAGCGAGGTGAGCGTCGGCTGGTGGTTCGGCACGCCGCGCTTCGCCCCGTTCTTCGAGGCCGAGGTCCTCGAGGCCGAGCCTGTCGCCGAGCGCGGCTGACTACGCGAGCGCCGCCGCCAGCACTTCGCGCGCGATCGGCGCCGCGGCCTGCCCGCCCGCGCCGGCGCCGACGAGCATCACCGCGACCGCGACCTTCGGCGCCCCCGCCGGGGCGAAGGCGACGAACCAGGCGTCGGTGTCGCTGGGATTCGAGCTGTTCGGGCGCAGCTCGGCCGTGCCCGTCTTGCCCGCCACCTCGATGCCGGGCAGCGCCGCGGCGGTGCCGGTTCCGCCGCGCACGACGCCGATCATCATCGTCCGCACCTGGTGAGCGACGCGCTTCGGGATCGCGCGGCGGAGCACGACCGGGTCGGCGGCGACGACGCGGGGGCGCGGGTGGCGCCCGCCCGTGGCGATCGTCGCGCCGGCCGTCGCCATCTCGAGCGGCGTCGCGAGGTCGCGATCCTGGCCGATCGCGGCGGCGCCGACCGCGAGGTCGTCCTTGAGCTGCGCGGGCTGGGAGATCGAGCTCGGCTTCGCGGCGGGCACGCGGGGCGTCGAGTTGAACCCGAAGGCCTCGGCCGCGCGCACGAGCCGCTTCGCGCCCAGCTTCGCTCCGAGCGGCGCGAAGACCGAGTTGCACGAGACCGCGAACGCGTTCGGCAGCGAGCCGCCGCACGCCTCGCCGGACGCATTGCGCAGGCGGACGCCGGAGAGCAGCGCGTACGTGCGGATCGGGTAGCTGCTCGACGGCGTCGCGATGCCCGCCTGCAGCGCCGCCGACAGCGTGATGATCTTGAAGGTCGAGCCGGGCGGCTGCGGCCCCGAGACGGCCAGCCCGCCGAGCGCGAGCACCGCCCCGTCGCGGGGGCGCACGACGGCGACGCCGCCGAGACGCCCGCCGAGCGACGACTGCGCCTTGGCCTGGAGCCCCGGGCGCACCGTCGTCTTGACGTCGCGTCCGCGCACGACGTGCACGCGTGCGACAACCCGGCGTCCGAAGCGCAGCTGCGCCGCCGGCCGTCCGTTCAGGCGGTCGGCCTCCATCCGCGCGACCCCCGTCGCGAGGTCGGCGGTCGCCGGCGTCGCGTCGAGCGGCCGCCCGTCGGCGGCGAGGACCTGCGCCGGCGTGGGCCGGCGACCGATGCGCCGCCGGACGGCCTCGCCCGCGCGCAGCCCGGGCAGGCGGTCGGCGGGCGTCCAGCGCACGACGCCGCGCCCGTCCTCGACGTGGACGGCGAGCGGGACGGTCCCGTGCAGCGGGCCGAAGAGCTTCGTCCGCACCGTGACGGGCAGCGCGACGTCGCCGCC